>JARKQH010000073.1 GCA_029974925.1 Verrucomicrobiota bacterium | reverse complement strand
CCCAAATGGCAGCGCGACCCGGACGCGGCCCGCATCATGTGCCACATGATCGAGCTCGGACGGCAGAACAATGTGCCGGTGGTGCCGCTGTATGCCGTGAGTGAAAGCCCGGCGGCGACGATTCTGGACCTGGCGGCGACGCTGGGCATTGACATTCTGATGCTGGGCGCGCGGCATCGCCGCACCCTGGCGCAAATGTTCAAAGGCGACGTGGCCAACCAGGTGGCCAAGGAGCTGCCCGAGAACATCCAGTTGGTCATTTACGGCTGAGCAAAGGTTTTGACGGTGGGGGTTTCTTCCCGTAGCGTTCAGGGTTTTAACAACTACGATGATTGGCTGGCTTATCAAGAAAGTGATCGGGTCGAAGAACGACCGCGAGGTGAAGCGGCTGCGTTCGCTGGTGGCCCGGATTAACTCGATCGAGACGGAGCTGCAACAGGCGCCGGAGGAAACCCTGCGGGAGAAGACCGCGGCGTGGAAGGCGGAGTTGTCGGCCATCCGGGACGACGCGGAGCTGGCGCGGCGGCTGAACGAGATTCTGCCGGAGGCGTTTGCGGTGGTGAAGAACGCGTGCCGGCGGTTGTGCGGCACCGAGATTGTGGTGCGGGGGCATCCGCTGAAATGGGAGATGATCCCCTTCGATGTGCAGTTGATCGGCGCTTACGCGCTGCACTCGGGCCGCATCGCGGAAATGGCCACGGGCGAAGGCAAAACGCTGGTGGCGACGATGCCGGTGTATTTGAACGCGCTGAGCGGGCGGGGCGTGCATGTGGTGACGGTGAACGATTACCTGGCGGCGCGCGACAGCGAGTGGATGGGGGCGGTGTACCAGTTTCTGGGTTTGACGGTGGGCTGCATTCTGCACGACCAGCCGCCGGCCGTGCGGCGGCAGCAGTACCACTGTGACATCACCTACGGGACCAACGCCGAGTTCGGGTTTGACTATCTGCGGGACAACGGCATGGCCACGCGGAAGGAGGAGCAGGTCCAGCGCGGGCACTACTACGCGATCGTGGACGAGGTGGACTCGATCCTGATTGACGAGGCGCGGACGCCGCTGATCATCAGCGGGCCGGCCATGGTGGCGTATGACGAGCAATACGCGCAGTTCAAGCCCCAGGTCGAGAGCCTGTATCACGCCCAAGAGCGCCTGTGCAACCGGTTCCTGAAGGAAGCGGAGGACCTGATCAAAAAACTGCATCCCGAGGACGGTTCGACGGTGCCCGATGCGGAGCTGCTGGAGCGGGAGATCGGCCTGCTGCTCTACCGGGTGAAGATCGGGCAGCCCAAGTCCGAGGGCCTGCTCAAGCTGCTGGAGAACCCCGAGCATCTGCGGCTGATGAACCAGGCGGAGCTGTCGCTGCACGCGGACCAGAAGAAGGTCGAGCTCTACGCGCAGAAGGAGCATCTCTTTTTCGCCATTGATGAGAAAAGCCACGAGGCGGACCTAACGGAGAAGGGGCGGAATTTTCTGTCCCCAAAGGACCCGGACGCCTTCATGCTGCCGGACCTGACGACGGCGTTGCACGAGATTGACAACGGGCCGGAGCCGGATGCGCGGAAGCGGCTGGAGGCCAAGGCGAAACTGCAACAGGATTTCGAAACCAAGGCGCAGCGGATTCACGCGATTTCGCAATTGCTCAAGGCGTATTGTCTGTACCAGAAGGACGTGCAGTACGTGGTGCAGGACAACAAGGTCATCATCGTGGACGAGAACACGGGGCGTTTGATGACCGGGCGGCGATGGAGCGACGGGCTGCACCAGGCGGTGGAAGCCAAGGAGGGTGTCGCCATCGAGCGGGAGACGCAGACGCTGGCGACGATCACGATCCAGAACTACTTCCGGTTGTATCACAAGCTGGCGGGCATGACCGGCACGGCGGAAACCGAGGCGTCGGAATTTCACGACATCTACAAGCTGGGGGTCCTGGTGATTCCCACCAACAAGCCGGTCGCCCGCAAGGATGCCAACGACTCGGTGTACAAGACCCGGCGCGAGAAGTACAACGCGGTGCTCAAGGAGATCAAGGACATCCATGCCCAGGGCCGGCCCATCCTGGTGGGCACCATTTCGGTGGAGGTGAGCGAGCACCTGTCGCGGATGCTGAAGCGGGAGGGGATCGTGCACTCGGTGCTGAACGCAAAGTATCACCAACAGGAAGCCGAGATTGTGGCGCGGGCGGGCCAGCGCGGGGCGGTGACCATCGCCACGAACATGGCGGGCCGCGGAACGGACATCAAGCTGGGGCCGGGGGTGGCAGAGCTGGGCGGCCTGCACGTCATCGGCACGGAGCGGCACGAGGCGCGCCGGATTGACCGCCAGTTGCGCGGCCGCTGCGCGCGGCAGGGGGACCCGGGCTCGTCGCATTTCTTCATTTCGCTCGAGGACGATCTGATGCGGCTGTTCGGGTCGGACCGGATCGTAAAATACATGGAGAAGATGGGGCTGGAGGAGGGGCAGGAGCTGGAGCATCCGCTGCTCAACCGCTCGATCGAGCAGGCGCAGAAGCGGGTCGAGCAGCACAACTTCCAGATCCGGAAACGGACGCTCGAGTACGACGACGTGATGAACAAGCAGCGCGAAGTCATCTACGGCTTCCGCAACGAGATCATCCACGCTCCCGACGTGCGCGACCGGTTGATGGACGTGATGGAAGAGGTCGTGCTGCAGAAGGTGGAGCAGTTCACCACCGCGGAGTTCGACCCGAACACGTGGAAGGTCCGGGCGCTGGCCGATTGGGTGAATTTGAACTTCCCGCTCGGGATGCCCGAGGGAGAAATTGTGAAGGCGGCGGAATCCGGGCAGGAGGCGCCGGTGCCCGGCTCGATGTATGAGCACCTGAGCCCCGCGCAATTTGCGGTGTGCACGTTCATCTCGGAGAGCGTGCGCAAGGCCTACGAGCTGAAGGTCAGCTTTGAGAACCCGGACGCCCTCAAGGAGGTGGAGCGGTTCACGATTCTGAGCGCGATTGACAAGCTGTGGCAGGAGCATTTGTACGAGATGGACAGCCTGCGGTACAGCATCGGGTTGCGGGCGCATGGACAACGGGACCCGCTGATTGAGTACAAGGCGGAGGCGTACAAGATTTTCGAGGAGTTGATGGTCAACATCAAAACCCAGATCTGCCACAACATTTTCCGCAGCGCCTCGAGCCTGATGGCCTTCGAAAATTTCCTGAGGAGCGTCCCCCAGCAGACGCTGCACCAGTCCACCAGCGCGTTTGGCGGCGGCACGGCGGGGGGCGAGCCGCCGGCGGGCGGCGGGCAGCGGGGCGGAGCGCCCCAGGCCAGCGACATTGTCAGCGAGGCCGCGGCCGCAGTCGAAAAAGCCAAGCCGGTTCGCAGCGGGCCCAAGGTGGGGCGGAACGATCCGTGCCCGTGCGGCAGCGGCAAGAAGTACAAGCATTGCTGCGGGAAATAAGTGCGGCGCGCGCTTGAGCGCCGCGAGGGCCGGGTTGGATTGGAGGGGGGGCGAGACGCCGGGACCCCGTCCGGGGCGCACAAAAGTATCAGAACTGGGCACAAACGGTGGTGCGGGGGCGGAGGTCGGTTGTTAGGCTGGGGCCGTCCTGAACATTATGGGCAAAGAGTTTTCCATTACACCGCGGACGGTACCGCGGGTCGAAACGAAGTTCCGGCGAGTGGTCACGGCGCTGCCGCATCCGGATTCGCTTGCGACACTGACGACCTTGCGCCGATTCGAGCCCCTCTCGATGCGCGGCCAGCCCCCGCTGGTGTGGGACCGGGCGGAGGATATCTTTGTATATGACCGATACGGGAACCGGTGGCTGGATTTTTCCAGCGGCGTGCTGGTGACCAACGCCGGGCACGCGGCGCCCGAGGTCGCGGCGGCCATCATCCGGCAGGCCCGCCATCCCTTGCTGCACAATTACTGTTTCCCGAGCCAGCCGCGGGCTGACCTGGTCGAGCGACTGGCCGGGTTGGCGCCAGAAGGGCTGAAAAAGGTGTTTCTACTAACCACAGGCTCGGAGGCGACCGAATGCGCGATCAAGCTTGCCCGGGCTCACGGCATTCGCGTGGGCGGCAAGAAAAAGATCGGCATTGTAGGATTTGAGCGCGGTTTTCACGGGCGTACCCTGGGCGCCCAGCAGGCCGGCGGCATGGCGGGCCAGAAGTCGTGGATCGTCAACCTCGACCCGGCAATCATCAATGTCCCCTTCCCCGATGGCTACTGGCAGGAAGACACGTCGTTCGAAACCTTCCTGCGGGCGACAGCCCGGGCGGGGCTCGAGCCTGACCAAATCGCGGGAGTGATGATGGAGACCTACCAGGGAGTGGGTCCCGATTTTGCCCCGGTGGAATACGTCCGGAACCTGGCCGAATGGTGCCGCCGGCACCAGGTGGTCTTGATTTTCGACGAAGTCCAGGCCGGGTTCGGGCGTACGGGGAAGTTCTGGGCGTTTGAACATTACGGGGTGACGCCGGACCTGATTTGCTGCGGCAAGGGCATCAGCAGTTCGCTGCCGCTGTCGGCCGTTATTGGCCGCGAAGCGATTATGGACCAGTTTGGGCCCGGCTCAATGACCAGCACGCACACCGGCAACCCGGTCTGTTGCGCCGCCGCGCTGGCCAGCGTCGAAAAAATCCTCCGTGAGGACCTGACCGGCAACGCGGCGCGGCTCGAGGCGGTGCTGGTGGACGGCCTGAAGACCATTCAGGCGCGGCATCCGCAGGTGGTGGGCCACGTGTCCGCCCGGGGGCTGGTGGGGGGGCTGCAAACGGTGAAAGCGGGAACGCGCGAACCCGACCACGACCTGGCCCACAGCATCGTCGAGCGCTGTTTTCACAAAGGTCTGCTGTTTTTCGCGCCGGTGGGCGCCTGGGGCCAGACCGTGAAAATCAGTCCGCCGTTGACCATTCCCCGAGAAGCGCTCGAGGAGGGGCTGGCCGTACTGGGCGAAGCCACCGATGAAGCGGTGGCGGCGCTCGACGCCGGAGCCTCCGCGGACGCAGGGGTCCGCAGGAAGCCGGGTTTGGTCTCCGCCTGACAAACAGATCGCGCAACAAAGCTCGAATGAAGAAAAAGATTCGTCTCGGCTTGATCGGAGCTGGATCGGTGGTTCGCGAGATCTACCAGCACCTTTATTTCCGGAGCCAGTATTCGGAGTTGCTGGAAATCTGCGCGGTGGCCGATCCGAATGAAGAGTGTCGGAACTGGTTCGGGGATTTGGCCGGGCTGCCGGCCAGCCGGCGTTATGCGGACTATCGCGAGCTGCTGGACCAGGTCGAACTGGATGCCGTGCAGGTCAATACCCCGGACCATCTCCACGCCGCGCCAACGGTGGCGGCCCTGAAAGCCGGGCTGGATGTGGTGGTGCCCAAACCCACCGCCGCGACGGTCAAGGACGCGCACGCCATGATCCAAGCGGCCCGGGAGCACGGGCGCATTCTGGCGGTGGATTTCCACAAACGCGAGGACCCGCGGATCAAGGAGGCCGAGGCCCGCTACCAAAGTGGACGGTACGGCACCTTGCAGGCAGCGGTCTTTTACATGCTCGACAAGCTGTTCGTGGCGGACCCCAATCATACCCCGCGCTTTTTCGCGTCCCCGGACTTTGCCGCCCGCAACACGCCGATTTCCTTCCTGACGGTTCACATGGCCGACGCGTTGATGAAAATCGTCAACCTGATTCCAGTCCAGGTCCGCGCCATCGGCTATGCGCACAAGCTGCCCTCGCTCAAGCCGCAGCCGGTCCATGGATACGACCTGGTGGACACCGAGATTCTTTTCGATTCAGGGGCCGTCGCTCACATCCTGACCGGCTGGGCGGTGCCCAACACCGCCTGGTCCACCACGGTGCAATCCGGGCGTTTGATTTGTTCGGACGGACTGCTGGACCTGGGGCTGGATACGCCCGGCTTGCTGGAAATCCATGCCGACGGGGTGCTGCAAGTGAATCCCTTGTTCCGCAATTTCGAGAAGGACCAGACCGTGACCGGCTACGGCATCACCCATCCCGGCCGTCTTTACCGCCAGATGCTCGCTTCCCGGAGCGGGACCTTGTCGGCGGCGGAACGGGAAAGTCTTTTCACGCCGATGGCACTGGGCTTTTACACCACGCTGGTTTTGGAAGGGGCGGAGCGCAGCCTGGCCGCAGGCAAATCGGCTGCCGCAGGGGTCACCGTGGGACCGGCGACGGACTTGCGTGAGCTGGTCGTGCAGCAACTTGGGAAGGGGGCTGCCCGGGAGTATGGGCTGGCCTGAACCGTCCAACCGCTCGAGGCGATGAACCGCGCCCCCATTTCCGAGCCTCCGGCGGCGAGCGGCCACGCGGTCCCCAGCCGGAAACGCCCGGTCCGGCACCTGCGCTGGTACATTGCCGGGCTGCTCTGTCTGGCGTCGGCGCTGAACTACCTGGACCGGCAGACGCTTTCGGTGCTGATCGGGACGATCAAGGAACAGCTTCATCTGAGCAACGCCAGTTACGGCGACATCAATTTCTGGTTCCTGGTCAGCTACGGCGTGATGTACGCCGTGAGCGGGCGGATTATTGACTTCATCGGCACGCGCCGGGGTTTCCTCCTGTTTGTTTCCGGCTGGTCTTTGGCCAACATGCTCCACATCTTCGCCAGCACCGTCGGCCAGTTTTCTTTTTTCCGGTTCTTGCTGGGCGTGTTCGAGCCCGGCAGCTTCACGGGGGGCGTCAAGGCGGTGGGAGAATGGTTTCCGATGCGGGACCGGGCGCTGGCCATTGGCATTTTCAACGCGGGCACGGCCCTCGGTTCGGTAGCCGCCGCACCCGTTGTGTCGGTGATCGCAGTCCACTGGGGGTGGCGCGCGGCATTCCTGGTCACCGGAGCCGTGGGCTTCCTCTGGCTCATCCCCTGGATGATGTTCTTCAAACAACCCCGGAACCATCCCCGGCTCAGCGAGGAGGAGCGGCAGCTCATTCTCGAGGGACTGCCCGAGGAAACCGGCCGGGTGCGTCCCCCGCGGCTGGGCGTCCTGTTCCGGATGCGGGAAACCTGGGGCTGCGTGCTGGTTCGGGCGTTAACGGACCCGATCAGCTATTTCCTCCTGTTCTGGATCCCGCTGTATTTTCAGAAACAATACCATTTCGATCTCAAGCAGCTCGGGATGTTCCTCTGGATTCCCTACGCCGCAGCCGCCCTGGGCAATCTCTCCGGCGGCCTCCTCCCGCGGTTCCTCATCGGGCGAGGCTGGACGCTGGACCGGGCGCGGAAGAGCACCATGGCTTTAATGACGACCCTCCTGCTGGGCTGCCTTTTTACCGTGACGCAGACGTCGAATCCCACCGCCGCCCTGCTGCTGGTGGCCGGAATGACCTTTTGCCATGGCGGATGGAGCAACATCACCCTGCCAGCCGAGGTGTTCCCTAAGAATGCCATTGCGACGGTCACCGGGCTGGGGGGAACGCTGGGGTCGTGGATGGGGGCGCTGGCGATGCTGGGGACGGGGCGGGTGGTGGACGCGTATGGGTTCACCCCCATATTCGTGGCGTGCGCTGTGCTGTATCCGCTGGCTTTGCTGCTGGTGTTTGTGCTGATCGGAAAACTGGGCGTGACCCGGCAGATTGAAAGTTGAATCGTCGTGGCCTCCCCTGCCCTGCACCAGGATTGAAGCTTTTCAGTTTACGGAATATAAAGACAACCGACTTATGAAGAACAACCTCACTCGCCGGGACTTCTTGAAGAACAGCTCGCTGGTCGCGGCTGGTTTGGCGGCGCTGCCGGCGGCGCCGTCCCTCCAGGCCGCCGCTTCCCCGAACAACCGGCTGCGCGTCGCCGTCATCGGCTGCAACGGCCGGGGCATGGCCCACATTGCCGCATTGCTGGAGGTACCCAATGTGGAAATCGCCTGCGTGTGCGACGTGGACCGCCGGGCGCTGGAAAAAGGAATCGCGGCAGCGGCCAGGAAACAAAGCACCACGCCCAAGGGCGAAAAGGACTTGCGGAAGCTGTTGGAAGACCCGGGAATTGACGCGGTCACCATCGCGACCCCCGAGCATTGGCAGACGCCGGCCACCCTCCTTGCGTGCGCGGCGGGAAAGCATGTTTATGTGGAGAAGCCCGCCAGCCACAACGGGCGCGAATCCGAGTTGATTGTCGCGGCCGCGCGGAAACACAAGCGGGTGGTGCAGATGGGCAACCAGCGGCGGAGCTGGCCCTGGGTGATTGAATCCATTCAGGCGGTTCATGCGGGGGAAGTCGGGCAGGTTTATTTCGCCCGGGGCTGGTACACGAACCGGCGGCCTTCGATCGGCCGCGGAAAGCCCGCTCCAGTTCCCGAGTGGCTGGACTATGCGCTATGGCAGGGGCCGGCGCCGGAGAAACCCTACCGGGACAACATCCTGCACTACAACTGGCACTGGTTCTGGCACTGGGGCACCGGCGAACTGGGCAACAATGCGGTCCATGCCCTCGACCTGGCCCGCTGGGGCTTGAAAGTCGGGCTTCCCAACCGCGTCACCTGCGGCGGCAACCGCTATTTTTACCAGGACGATTGGGAAACGCCGGACACCACCCTGGCCACGTTTGATTTTGGCCGTTGCGGCATTGCGTGGGAAGGCCAGAGCTGCGCCCCGCGCGGATTCGAAGGCGCCAGTTTCGGAGTCAGCTTTTACGGAGACCAAGGGACGTTGGTGATGGCTGGAAACAACTGCGTGATCTACGATCTGAAGGACAAGGTGCTGCGGGAAATCAAGGGCCGTCAGGCCGATCTTTTCTCCTTCGACAGCATCCATTTTGCGAATTTTGCCGACGCGATTCGCGAAGGCAAAACGCTGGCGGCGGAGATCGAAGAAGGCCAGAAAAGCACCCTGCTCTGCCACCTGGGCAACATCGCCTGGCGCACCGGCCATACGATTGATTGCGATCCGCAGACGGGCAAGATACTGGGGGACAAGGCAGCGCAGGCGCTGTGGAGCCGCGAGTACCGCCCCGGCTGGGAACCCAAGGTCTGACCGACAGTTCCGCGCTCGCGTGAACCGGACGCCGGACCGAACGGCCGGAAGCAAAAAGAGCATCCGTGGCAACGGATGCTCTTTTGGTTTGAACGATGTCTTGCGGGGCGGCGGAGACTACAGCCCCAAGAGCGGGTTTTCGGCGGCAGCCGCCGCAGACGCTGCGCCCGGCGCGGGCTCGGGCTCTTCCTGAATTTCGACCAAGGGCTTCAGGCGCACCTTGCGGTGCAGCTCGAAGCCCGTGCCAGCCGGAATGATGTGGCCCATGATGACGTTTTCCTTGAAGCCGCGCAGGTAGTCCACGCGGGCGCGAGTCGCCGCCTCGGTCAGGACGCGGGTGGTGTCCTGGAAGGAAGCGGCGCTCAGGAAGCTCTCGGTTTCCAGGGACGCCTTGGTGATGCCGAGCAGAACCGGCTGGGCCTCGGCGGGTTTGCCGCCCATCTTTTCCACTCGCTGGTTCTCTTCCTCGAACTCGAGCTTGTCCACCTGTTCGCCCCAGAGGAAGTTGGTGTCGCCCGGTTCCGTGATGCGCACCTTGCGGAGCATCTGGCGGACAATGATTTCGATGTGTTTGTCGTTGATGGTGACGCCCTGGAGGCGGTAAACCTCCTGGACTTCGTTGACCAAATGTTCCTGGAGCTCCTGCGGGCCGCAGATGTCGAGGATTTCGTGCGGGTCAATGGGCCCCTCGGTCAACTGCTGCCCCTTCTTGACGTAGTCGCCCTTGAAGACGATGACGTGCTTGCCGATGGGAATCAGGTGTTCCTCCTCGACGCCGGTTTGCTGGTCCTTGATGACGATGCACCGTTTGCCGCGCACGCTGGGCCCGAAGTCCACGATGCCGTCAATCTTGGAAATTTCGGCGGCGTCCTTGGGACGGCGCGCCTCGAACAGTTCGGCCACGCGGGGCAGGCCGCCGGTGATGTCCTTGGTTTTGGAGGTTTTGCGCGGGGTCTTGGCCATCAGCGTGCCCGCGACGATCCGATCGTCCTCGCTGACAACGATGTGGGCGCCCGAGGGGATGGGGTAATTGGCAAGCGGCTCCCCTTTGTCATCGAGGATGACGATCTGCGGGTGCAGGTCCTCTTTGTGCTCGATGACGACCATGGCTTCCTGTTGGGTCTGTTCGTCCACTTCCTGCTTCATGGTGACCCCTTCAATGATGTCCACGAATTTGACCCGTCCGGCCTTTTCGGAAAGGATGGGAACGTTGTAGGGGTCCCACTGCACGAAGGTTTCGCCCTTCTTGACGCGGCCGCCGTCGGGAACGGAAATGACGGCGCCGATCACGACATTATGGGTCTCGAGCTCGCGCCCGTCCTCGCCCAGAATGGAAACCGAGCCATTCTTGTTGAGCACGATGTTGTTGCCGTCTTCGAGCTCGACCAGCCGCAGTTCGTTGTACCGGACGACGCCCTCGTATTTGGCTTTGATCTGCGGCTGTTTGAACACCTGGGAGGCGGTGCCACCGATGTGGAAAGTCCGCATGGTCAATTGGGTGCCGGGTTCGCCGATGGACTGGGCGGCGATAATGCCCACGGCCTCGCCGAGCTTGACGCGGGCGCCGGTGGCGAGGTTGCGGCCGTAACAGGCGACGCAAACGCCGTGCTTGCTCTCGCAGGTGAGCACCGAGCGGATTTTCACCCGCTCGACGCCAAGGCTTTCGATCAGTTTGGCCTTGACCTCGTCAATCTCCTCGTTGGCCTTGACCAGCATTTCCTTGGGATTCTGCGGGTTGGGAATGTCGTCGCAGGCATGGCGGCCAATGAGCCGTTCGGACAGTTTCACCACTTCATCCTCGCCCTCATAGATGGCCTGCACCCAGATGCCGTTGGTGGTGCCGCAATCCTCCTCGCGGATGATGACGTCCTGGGCCACGTCCACAAGTTTGCGGGTCATGTAGCCCGAGTCAGCGGTCTTGAGGGCGGTATCGGCCAGACC
This sequence comes from Verrucomicrobiota bacterium, assembly GCA_029974925.1. Taxonomy (GTDB): domain Bacteria; phylum Verrucomicrobiota; class Verrucomicrobiia; order Limisphaerales; family UBA8199; genus JARKQH01. The sequence goes on along the minus strand of JARKQH010000073.1, from coordinate 13,273 downwards.
TTTGCGAGCGCCGTGGGTCGAGATAAAGTACTCGAGCACCGTGAGGCCTTCGCGGAAGTTCGACAGAATCGGCTTCTCGATGATGTCGCCTGACGGCTTGGCCATGAGGCCGCGCACGCCGGCCAACTGGCGGACCTGCTGCCGGTTGCCGCGGGCGCCGGAGTCCACCATGAGCGAGACGGGGTTGTATTCCTTCTTGCCCTGGTTCTGTTCGAGGGTGCGCAACATGACGTTGGCGATCTGGTCGGTGCAATGGGTCCAGATGTCAATGATCTTGTTGTAGCGCTCGCCCGGAGTGATAACGCCCTTGCGATACTGCTTTTCGACCTCCCGGATCTGTTTCTGGGCGGATTCGATTTCCTGGTCTTTCTCCTTCGGAATGATCATGTCGTCAATGCCGATGGAGACGCCCGCCCGGGTGGCCTCGCGGAAGCCAAGCTCCTTGAGCTTGTCAAGCATGATGACGGTCTTTTCGTGGCCGCAAATCTTGTAGCATTTCCAGATCAGGTCGCCGAGCTCGGCCTTCTTGACGGCTTTGTTGGGGAACCCGAGTTCGGGCGGCCAGATTTCGCTGAAGATCACCCGGCCGACGGTCGTCTCGATGACTTTGCGGGTGGCGTCGCCGAATTCGGTCTTCCGGCCGTAGTCGGGATTGGCGAGGCGGATCCAGTCATGAGTGGCCAGCGCCCCGTCGCTGTAGGCGAAGATGACTTCGGTTTTCGAGCCGAACAGCCGCATTTGCGACGGGTCGGCGGGCCGCGGCTTGCGCGGTTCGGCGGTGAGGTAGTAGCAGCCCAGGGTGATGTCCTGGGTGGGGGTGATGATGGGGCGCCCGCTGGAGGGACTGAAGATGTTGTTGGGCGCCATCATCAGGAGGCGGGCCTCCATCTGGGCTTCCACCGACAAGGGAACGTGAACCGCCATCTGGTCCCCGTCAAAGTCGGCGTTGTAAGCGGTGCAAACCAGCGGATGAATCCGAATGGCCTCGCCTTCGATGAGCTGCGGCTCGAAGGCCTGCACCGAAAGGCGGTGGAGCGTGGGGGCGCGATTGAGCAGGACGGGGTGTCCGCGAGTGACCTCCTCGAGGATGTCCCAGACCTCGGTGGTCTGGCGCTCGATCATTTTCTTGGCGGACCGAACGGTATGAACGTAGCCCATCTCCTTGAGGCGCCGGATGATGAACGGCTCGAACAGGACCAGGGCCATTTTCTTGGGCAGGCCGCACTGGTGCAGCTTCAGCTCGGGGCCGATGACAATCACCGAGCGGCCGGAGTAATCCACGCGTTTGCCGAGGAGGTTTTGGCGGAAGCGGCCGCTCTTGCCTTTGAGCATGTCGCTGAGCGACTTGAGGGCGCGGTTGCCGGCGCCGGTGACAGCGCGGCCGTGGCGGCCATTGTCGAACAAGGCGTCCACGGCTTCCTGCAGCATGCGCTTTTCGTTGCGGATGATGACCTCGGGCGTTTTGAGCTGGAGCAGGTTGCGCAACCGGTTGTTGCGGTTGATGACGCGCCGGTAGAGATCGTTGAGGTCCGAGGTGGCGAAGCGGCCTCCTTCCAGGGGGACCAGCGGCCGCAGGTCCGGCGGGATGACGGGCAAGACGGTCAGAATCATCCATTCGGGCCGGCTCTTGGAGGACTGGAGCCCCTGGAGCAGCTTGATTCGCTTGGCGATTTTCTTGCGAATCTGCTTGCTCTTGGTCTCGGTCATCGCCTGCTGCAACTGTTCGATTTGCTTGCCCAGGTCCACTTTGGCGAGGGCATCCCGAACGGCCTCGGCGCCCATTTTGGCCACAAAGGCCTCGGCGCCGTAGGTTTCGCGGGCTTCGCGGTATTCGTGCTCGCTCAACAACTGGTTTTGTTTGAGGGGCGTGGAGCCCGGGTCAATGACCATGTAATCCTCGTAGTAAATCACCCGTTCGAGATTCCGGGCGGTCATGTCGAGGACCAGGCCAATGCGGGACGGCATGCACTTGAAGAACCAGATATGGCAGACCGGCACCGCCAGTTCGATGTGCCCCATGCGCTCGCGCCGCACGCGGGCGAGGGTGACTTCGACGCCGCAGCGGTCGCAGACCACGCCGCGGTGTTTGATGCGCTTGTATTTGCCGCAGGAGCATTCCCAGTCCTTGACCGGGCCGAAAATGCGCTCGCAGAACAAGCCGCCCTTTTCGGGTTTGAAAGTGCGGTAATTGATGGTTTCGGGGTTTTTGACCTCCCCTTTGGACCAGGAGCGGATGGCTTCGGGCGAGGCGACGGAAATCGCCACGTATTCCACCTGATTGACCTTGTCCAGCCCGAGGAGTTCCCGGGCGCTTTCTTTAGTGCTAATCATAGGTTCTTGCGTTCGCGCGTCACAGCCCGCGCGAAAAATAGGCTCTGTTTCGACTCAAGCTCAGACTGCCGCCAGGATCGCCCCTGGCTCGGCGGGTTGATCCACCGGGTTCGAATACCCGACCTTCACATCCAGCCCGAGGGATTGCATTTCCTTCACCAGCACGTTGAAGGACTCGGGAATGCCGGCCTCGAGGCTGTTGTCGCCTTTGACAATGCTTTCGTAAATGCGCGTGCGGCCCTGCACATCGTCGGATTTGACGGTGAGCAATTCCTGCAGGGTGTAGGCGGCGCCGTAGGCCTCCATGGCCCAGACTTCCATTTCCCCGAAGCGCTGGCCGCCGTATTGGGCTTTGCCGCCCAGGGGCTGCTGGGTCACCAGCGAATACGGGCCCACGGCGCGGGCATGAATTTTGTCCGCGACCAGGTGGCCCAGCTTCATCATGTAGATGTAGCCCACCACGATTTCCTGGTCGAAAGGCTCGCCGGTGCGGCCGTCGTAGAGGCGGGTCTTGCCGTGCTCGGGGAGCTTGGCCTGTTTGAGGTACTCGCGGATGTCTTTTTCCTTGATGCCGTCGAACACCGGGGTGGCGAACTTGAGGCCCAGGAGCTTGGCGGCCCAGCCGAGGTGGGTTTCGAGCACCTGGCCCACGTTCATGCGCGAGGGCACCCCCAGCGGGTTCAGGACAATATCCACGGGCGTGCCATCCGCCAGGAAGGGCATGTCCTCCTCGGCCACGATCTTGGCCACCACCCCCTTGTTGCCGTGGCGGCCGGCCATTTTGTCGCCGACGGAGAGTTTGCGTTTCGAGGCGATATAGACCTTGACGGACTTGATGACGCCACTGTCCACGCCTTCGCCGGATTCGGCGCGTTCGATTTCCTCATCATACTGCATTTGGAGGTCGTCGAACTTCTTTTTGAAGCTGCCGATGATCTCGTTGATCTTGTTGCGGATCGGCGAGGGATCAATTTCGATCCGGTCGTACACCTGCGACAGTTTGCGCAGCAGCGTCTTGGTGATCTTCCGGTTGGCCGGAATGATGATTTCGCCCGTTTCGCTGTTGACCACGTCCAGGGGAATTTTCTCGCCGAGCAGGATGTTGCTGAGGGCCTCGGTCAACTGTTCGCGCAGCTCCTCGGTCTTCTTCCGGTATTCTTCCTCGACTTCCCTGGCGTGCCGTTTTTCCTCGGACATGGCGGTCCGCTCCTCGCGGTCGGCCTCTTTCTTGGCGGAGACCTTGACATCCATGACAATGCCGTAGGTGCCGGAGGGCACTTTGAGCGAGGTGTCTTTCACGTCCGCGGCTTTCTCGCCGAAGATGGCGCGGAGCAATCGCTCCTCGGGCGCCAGCTCGGTTTCGCTCTTGGGGGTGATTTTGCCCACCAGAATGTCGCCGGGCTTGACCTCGGCGCCGACGCGAATCACGCCGTCGGGACCCAGGTTCTTGAGCGCCTCATCGCCCAGGTTGGGAATGTCCCGGGTGATTTCCTCCGGGCCGAGCTTGGTATCGCGGGCGCCGACTTCGAACTCATCAATGTGGATGGACGTGAACACGTCCTCTTTGACGATGCGTTCGCTGATGAGAATGGCGTCCTCGAAGTTGTAGCCGTTCCACGGCATGAACGCGACCAGAACGTTGCGGCCCAGGGCCAGCTCACCCCCCTGCGTACAGGGACCGTCGGCGATGACCTGCCCTTTCTTGACGGTCTCGCCCTTGCGCACCAGGATTTTCTGGTTGATGCAGGTGGCCGCGTTGGAGCGCATGAATTTGCGCACCGGGTAAACGTAGATTCCCTTCTCGGGATCGTGCTTCAACTTCTTCTTGCCCTCCGGGAGCTTGCCGTCGGGCGTGATGACGATCTGGTTGCCGGTGACCGACGCCACTTTGCCGCCTTCCTCGGCGACGATGACGGCCCGGGAGTCACGGGCCACGCGTTCCTCGAGGCCGGTTGCCACGAGGGGCGCCTCGGTGACCAGCAGCGGGACAGCCTGGCGCTGCATGTTGGACCCCATCAGCGCGCGGTTGGCGTCGTCATGCTCCAGGAAGGGAATAAGGCTCGCGGCCACCGAGACCAATTGCTTGGGCGAGACGTCCATGTAATCCACGCGAGCCGGCTCGACATCAATGAAGTCGCCCTTGCCACGGCAGACCACACGGTCGGTGGCGAAGTGGCCGTTTTCCTTGATGGGTGAGTTGGCCTGGGCAATGACGAAGGATTCCTCGCGGTCGGCGGTGAGATATTCCAGGTGATTGGTCACTTTGCCGTTTTCCACCTTGCGGTAAGGGGTTTCGAGGAAACCGAAATCGTTGATGCGGGCGAAGGTCGCCAGCGAGGCAATCAGGCCGATGTTCGGTCCTTCAGGCGTCTCGACCGGGCAGATGCGCCCGTAGTGCGAGGGATGAACGTCGCGCACTTCGAACCCGGCCCGGTCGCGGGACAGACCGCCGGGACCGAGGGCGGACAGGCGCCGCTTGTGGGTCAGCTCGGCCAGGGGGTTGATCTGATCCATGAACTGCGACAGTTGGCTGCGCCCGAAGAAGTCGCGGATCACGGCCGAGAGGGCCTTGGGGTTGATGAGTTTTTGCGGGGACATGGACTCGGCCCCTTGATCGAAGAGCGTCATCCGCTCCTTGACCAGCCGTTCGGTGCGGGCCAGGCCGACGCGGCACTGGTTGGCCAGCAACTCGCCGACCGTCCGCACCCGGCGGCTGCCGAGGTGGTCAATGTCGTCGAGGCTCCCCTCGCCCTTTTTGAGCCGCAACAGGTATTTGGTGGCTGCGACCAGGTCGTTCTTGGTCAGAATGCGGGAGTCGCCGCCCTTGATGCCCAGCTTTTGATTGATCTTGTAGCGTCCCACGCGACCCAGATCATAGCGCTTGGGATCGAAGAAGAGCCGCTTGATCAGCGCCCGGGCGTTGGCGGAGGTGGGAGGATCGCCGGGACGCAGGCGCCGATAGATGTCCTTGAGGGCTTCCTCCTCGTTCTTGGCGGGATCCTTCTTCATGCACTTGATGATGATCCCTTCATCCGCGCTGGTATCCACCACCTTCATGCGCGTAATCCCCACCTCGGCAATCTGCTTGACGACCGCCTTGGAAAGCGGTTCAAACGCCCGCGCCACCACCAGCCCCTTGTCCTCGTCCACCACATCCTGGATCAAGACTTTGTTGGCCAGGTCGTCCCGTTTTTCCGCCTCTTTGACCCCGAGTTCTTCGATATCGTAGAAAAGCTTCAGAATCTCCTCATCCGTTCCACGGTTTTTCTCCTGGTCCTTGCCCTTGGTTTCGCCATCGAGAAAAGCGAGGGCGCGGAAAAACGTGGTGGTCAGAAACTTGCGGCGACGCTTCTTGCGGTCCAGATAGACGTAAAGCAGGTCGCTGGTATCGAATTGAGCTTCGTACCAGGAGCCGCGGTCCGGGATGATGCGAAACGAGTGGAGCGTCTTGCCGTTGGGATGGACTGTGGCCTCGAAGGCCAGGCCCGGAGAGCGGTGCAACTGGCTGACGATGACCCGTTCGGCGCCGTTGATGACAAACGTCCCCTGGGGAGTCATCAAGGGCAGTTCCCCCATGAAGACTTTCTCTTCCTTGGTCCCCTTCTCTTCCTTGAGCAGAAAGGTGACATACAGGGGCGCGCCGTAGGTGAGCCCCTCGCGCAGGCATTCCAGCCAATCCACCTTGGGCTCGCCGATTTCGTAGGAGTGAAAGTCAAGAACACATTTCCCGTCGTAGCTTTCGATGGGAAAGACTTCGGTGAATACGGCCTGGAGCCCCGTGTTCTTCCGTTTGCCGGGGGCGACGTCCGCCTGCAGAAATTCCTTGTACGAGTTGGTTTGCAACTCGATCAGGTTCGGCGGGGCGATGATTTCTTTAATCTTTCCGAAGTTAATTCGTTCTGTTGCTCGCGATGCCATGAGGACCTTTTGCCAGTCCGGCTGGTTGTGCCGGACGATTGGTTACTGCTAAATGACACAAGGCAAGCCCGCTGTGTTCAAGAGCAAGCTTGCCACAACTCCAACTCCCGGAGGGAGTTGCGCTGATTCTTTTGTTTCTAATCTAAAATCCTGACTTTCGACCACGGACGAACGGGGCGGCGGCGCGCCGCCGCCGCCCCGCCCACACTAAACCACTACTTTACTTCGACCTTGGCGCCCGCGTCTTCAAGTTTCTTTTTCGCGGCTTCGGCTTCGGCCTTGGGGGCTTCCTCGAGGACCGCCTTGGGAGCGCCCTCGACGAGAGCCTTGGCTTCGGCCAGGCCGAGGCCCGCCTTCACTTCGCGCACTGCCTTGATGACGGCGATCTTTTTGTCCGCCGGCACGGAGGCGAGGATCACGTCAAAGGTGGTCTTGGCTTCAGCGGCAGGAGCTGCCGCCGCCCCGGGGGCGCCGCCCGCGGCGGCCGCCACGGCGACCGGCGCCGCCGCTGAGACACCCCATTTGGCTTCAAGTTCTTTGACCAGGTCAGCAATTTCGATCACGGTGGCATTGCTGAGTTCTTCCACGATTCTTGCTTTGTCTAACGCCATATTACCTTTCGTTTCGTCTCGTCGTCGTCCATGGCCACGGACGGTTTAAGTTCGCTGCCCGCAAACCGACGATTTACGTTGTTGTTTGTTGACTCCGCCCGCACTTGGCTGGGTGCGGGCGAAAGGGTTTAAATTTCGCGGTTAAAGTCTTTGCCGGGCTCACGCCGCCGCCGGCGCGGCCGCGCCGAGCTGGTCTTTTCGCGCCGCCAGGACCCGCGCCAACTGGGCGGCGGGGGTGTTGAGCAGACGCACCAGCTTGCCGGCCGGCGCGTTGAGCACCCCCAACAAGGTCCCCCGCAGCACCTCGAGGGACGGCAAGTCCGCCAACGCGAGCAGATCGGCGTTTTCGAGGCGCTGATTGTTCAAGTAGCCGAATTGCATCTTGAGGCGGTTCAGCTCGGCGCCATAGGTTTTGACGACCTTGGCGGCAGCCGAAACATCCTTTTGGCCGGTGACGACCGCCAACTGGCCGCTCAGATTGCCGTTGAGGTCCCCCACCCCGGCTTCCTTGGCCGCGATGCGGAAGACGGAGTTTTTGACCACGTGAATCTCGGCCCCGGCCTGACGCAAGCGTTTTCGCAGTTCGGTCAGGTGAGTGACTTTCAGGCCCTGATAGTCCACCACAATGAAGAACGGCGAGGCATTGAGCCGGGAGAGATATTCCTGGGTAAGGTTTTGTTTTTCGGGACGCATGTTGCTGGATAATGTTGCGCTTTTGTCTGGTTCCCGCGCCCGTTACAGCGCGAACTCTTTCAAATCAATCCGCACCGGGGGACTCATGGTCGCCGAGAGGGTGCAGCTCCGCACGTAGGCGCCGCGAACGCTGGCGGGACGGGCCTTAATGACGGCATCAATCACCGCGCGGGCGTTCTCTTCAATCTGCACCGGCGTGAAGGAAGCCTTGCCAATGGGCACATGCACGTTTCCGGCCTTGTCAATCTTGAACTCGACGCGCCCGGCTTTGACTTCCTTGACCGCCCGGGCGGTGTCATCGGTGACGGTGCCGGTCTTGGGGTTGGGCATGAGGCCGCGCGGGCCCAGCACCTTGCCGAGCTTGCGGACTTCACTCATCGCCTCGGGCGTGGCAATGGCCACGTCGAAATCGGTCCAGCCCTCCTGGCATTTTTTGATCATGTCCTCGAACCCGACGTGCTCCGCCCCGGCGGCTTTGGCCGCCTCGGCGGCCGGGCCGCTCTTGGCAAAGACCAACACGCGGACAACTTTGCCGCTGCCGTGGGGCAACGGAACGGTGCCGCGCACCATTTGGTCGGACTGTTTGGGGTCCACCGCCAGGCGGAAAGCCAGGTCAATGGTCTCGTTGAACTTGGCTTTGGGGAACTTGGACAACACGTCCACGGCGCTCTTGAGAGGATAAACCTTCCGGGCGTCAACTTGCTCGAGGGCTTTGCGATAACGTTTGCTTGGCATGTTCTGGCTTGCGGTTTTAACGAGGCCGGCTGAGCGGCTCTCCCGCCATTGGTTTGTTGTTCTGGTCTTGGTTTTCGTGCAATCCAGCGCCGCCCGCCAGCCTCCGGGACCGCCGGGCGCCGCTGGTGAAATCTCAATGGACGCTAATCAACTACTTCGATGCCCATGCTCCGGGCGGTTCCGGCAATGACCCGCACCGCGGCGTCGTCCGAGGTGGCGTTCAGGTCGTTGCGTTTGAGTTTGACGATGTCGAGGATTTGTTTCCGGGTGACTTTGCCGACCTTTTCCTTGTTGGGCTCTTTGGAGCCGGCGGTGATGCCGGCGGCCTTTTTGAGCAGCACCGAGGCCGGGGGTGACTTGGTGATGAAAGTAAAGGACTTGTCCTGGTAAACGGTGATCACCACGGGGATGACCATTCCGGCCTGGTCTTTGGTGCGGGCATTGAACTCTTTGCAGAAGCCCATGATATTGACGCCGTGCTGGCCCAGTGCGGGGCCGACGGGCGGCGCGGGATTTGCCTGCCCGGCCGGTATCTGCAGTTTAATGATGCCTGTAATCTTCTTTGCCATAAAAAAACCTGCTCCTGGCGGGAAAGGCCCGTTCAGCCTTTTTCAACCTGCCAATACTCCAGCTCCACCGGCGTGTTCCGGCCGAAGATGTTCACGGTCACCTTCAACTTGCCGCGCTCCGGCTCGATCTCTTCAATCACGCCGCTGAAATTGAGGAACGGACCGTTGTTGATCTTGACGGTCTCGCCCACTTCGAAACTGACTTTGGGCCGCTCCTGCTCTTCGGAAGCGGAAATCTGGTTCTTGATGGATTCGACTTCCTCGGCGGGGGTGGGCGTGGGCGGTTCGCCGCCGACGAACCCGATGACGCCCTGGGTTTCCTTGATGAAGTACCAGGGTTTTTCAATAATCCGGCCGTTATCGTCCAGCAGGACCATGTTGATGAAGACGTAACCCGGCCAGAGCTTGCGCGTGGAGACGGTCTTCTTCTGGTTGCGGACTTCGACGACCCGCTCCATGGGCACGAGGACTTCGTGGATGTACTCGCCCATCTCCTCGGCTTTCACGCGTTTTTCGATGCTTTCCTTGACCTTTTGTTCCTGGCCGGAGAGCGTATGAATGACGAACCACTGGCTGCGCATGGGGAGGCTTTCTGGCTGAGGCGTTACATGATCTGCCGCATGAGCAGGGTGAAGATGAAATCCACCAGCACGGTGAAGCCGCCGAGCAGAATGATCGAGATGGAAATCACGACGGTGGACCCCTTCAGTTCGTCCCACGTGGGCCAGGTGCATTTGCGGAGCTCTTCGCGCGTGGCCTGAACGTAGGCGGTGAGCCGGGCCAACTGGCCGGCCCGCCAGAGCCAGACGAAGACCCCGCCCACCACGACGACCCAGACCAAAATCCAAATTGTGTCATTCATACTCGAAATCGCAGCCGGTTTCACGGCTGCCCTTCCATCCAAAGCTGGCGGAGAGGGAGGGATTCGAACCCCCGTCCCGCGACGCGGGAAGCGGTTTTCAAGACCGCCGCAATAGACCACTCTGCCACCTCTCCGGCAGTTGCCGTTTGGCAGGGCGGGAGGGACTCGAACCCCCAACCGACGGTTTTGGAGACCGCTACTCTACCAATTGAGCTACCGCCCTACTGCCGGCGAGCGCTGTCTGTTTATTATCTTCTCGGCAAAAAAGGAGGCGGGGGATCTCCCCCGCTCTCCCCAAATCAACTTTCTCCAAATCAGGCGATGACTTCGCTGACGCGCCCGGCCCCGATGGTCCGGCCGCCCTCGCGGATGGCGAAGCGCTGGCCTTTTTCCATGGCCACCGGCGCAATCACTTTCACTTCAACCGAGACGTTGTCGCCCGGCATCACCATCTCGACCCCGGCCGGCAGCGTAATGGTGCCGGTCACGTCCGTGGTCCGGAAATAGAACTGCGGACGGTAATTGGTGAAGAACGGGGTGTGCCGCCCGCCTTCTTCCTTGGACAACACGTAAACCTCGGCCTTGAAGTGCGTGTGCGGCGTGATGCTGCCCGGCTTGGCGAGCACCATGCCGCGCTCGACCTCGTCTTTCTTGGTGCCGCGGAGGAGCACGCCCACGTTGTCGCCGGCGCTGGCCGAATCCAGCAGCTTGCGGAACATTTCGATGTCCGTCGCCACCGTCTGGCGCGTTTCGCGCAACCCGACGATTTCGACAGGGTCCATGCGCTTGAGCTGTCCGCGCTCGACCCGGCCGGTGACGACGGTGCCGCGGCCTTCAATGTTGAACACGTCCTCGATGCACATCAGGAACGGCTTGTCCACCTCGCGCATCGGCAGCGGGATGAACTCGTCAATGGCTTCCATGAGTTTCTGGATGGAGGCTTCGCCCTCGGGGTCGCCCGCCAGCGCCTTCTTGGAGCTGCCGCGGACCACCGGCGTCTTGTCTCCCGGAAACTCATACTTGTTGAGCAGGTCGCGGATTTCCATCTCGACCAGGTCGAGCAATTCCGGGTCATCCACCAGGTCAACCTTGTTGAGGTAAACAACGATGGCGGGCACCCCGACCTGGCGCGCCAGCAGGACGTGCTCCTTGGTTTGAGGCATCGGTCCTTCGGAGGCGTCCACGACCAGAATGGCCCCGTCCATCTGCGCCGCGCCGGTGATCATGTTCTTGATGAAGTCCGCGTGGCCGGGGCAGTCAATGTGGGCGTAGTGCCGCTTGTCGCTTTGGTACTCGACGTGCGAGACCGCGATGGTCACGGTCTTGGTTTCGTCACGGACGGTGCCACCCTTGGTGATGTCGGCGTAGGAGATCGGCGTCGCCAATCCTTTGCGCGCCTGAGTCTGCACAATCGCCGCGGTTAACGTGGATTTTCCATGGTCAATGTGGCCAATTGTTCCCACGTTGACGTGCGGTTTGGTGCGTTGAAATTGCTCTTTAGCCATTGGTGTCTCCTGCTATTTATTATGTCTGTTTTTCTCTAATATCTTAATTGTATTGTGCTCTGGAGCCCATGATCAGGATTGAACTGATGACCTCGTCCTTACCAAGGACGCGCTCTGCCAACTGAGCTACATGGGCTTGTGCCAGAGAATTCGATCCCGATTCCAGCAAACGACAAAAACCCATTACCCCCACCTTACCTTGATTTCAAGGCCTGGGGGCTAATGATTTTCGACTGTTAACGGCCCAATTGCGCGCGAAAAATACGAAAGCCAATCCCCCCTGTCAACGCTTTTGAGAAATTTTTTTTGAATCTTCTCCAAGCCGCCTGAAACTCAAGAAAAACCGCCAAACCGGAAGGCAAGCCGGCCATTCGACGCCCCTCGCCCTTCATTTCAGGCTTTTCCCGGCAGAACCGGATCCCAGCGAGCAGGGCCCAAATCATTTTTTCCAAGGTCGCAGCCGACAGGCACTTCGACGCCCAAGGACGACCTCGGGAAAGCCGCTAAAGCAGGGGTAGATTACCGGCGCGACAGCGTTCGAGCATGTCGGAGGGCCACATGCTGGCTTGGATTTCGCCGATGTGAGCCTTTCTAAGGTAATACATGCAAAGCCTTGACTGGCCGATGCCTCCGCCAATCGAAAGGGGCATCTGTCCTTCAATCAGCCGCCGGTGCCACAGTAAGTTCTTTCTTTCCAAACATTTGCGTATTTCCAACTGCCTCAGAAGCGCCTCCCGATCCACCCGGATGCCCATTGACGAGAGTTCGAAGGCCATCTCAAGCACGGGGTTCCAGACGAAAATGTCGCCGTTAAGGCCTGGCCAGCCATTCTCGCCGGGGCTGGACCAATCGTCGTAGTCCGGCGCGCGGCCGTCATGGATGCTGCCATCCGCCAATTGGCCACCGATGCCAATGATGAAGACCGCGCGGTGCTCGCGCACGAATTCCCGTTCCCGCTCCTTGGGCGTGAGCTTCGGATATTGGGCCAGTAATTCCTCGGCGTGCACGAACTGGATCTCTTCGGGCAATTCCGGTCGGATGGCCGGGTATCGTTCGCAGACGAAATGTTCGGCGCGTTTGAGGATGGAATAGATTTTTCGGACGATTTTCTTGAGGAACTCGACATTGCGTTCCGCAGGTGTAATAACGCGTTCCCAGTCCCATTGATCCACGTAAAGCGAATGGGTGTTGTCGAGTCCTTCGTCGGGACGAATCGCGTTCATGTCGGTGTAAAGGCCGTAGCCCGGGCCGAAACCGAGCTGAGCCAACTGCAATCGTTTCCACTTGGCGAGGGATTGGACAATTTCAGCCCGCACGCCGGGAATGGCCTTGACCGCGAATGAGACCGGTTGCTCAACACCGTTCAAGTCGTCGTTGATGCCCGTGCCCGAGGGGACAAACAACGGGGCCGTCACACGGCTCAGGCTCAACTCGGTGGCCAGGTTTAATTCGAAAAAGTCTTTGAGCGCCTTGATGGCGCGCTCGGTTTCCTTGACGCCAATCAAGGGCCTGTAACCGGGTGGAATAATGAGGGAATCCATGGAGGTTCGCTTGCGGTGGATTTTTATGTTTACGCGTTTTGGTTCATTTGCCGTCGGCGCCGGGGTCCGCGAGCCGCGCGGCGGCGCGGCGCTGACCAGCGCCGGGGCATGATGCATCAGCACGGGCATCGCCCGCCATCCCAAACTGAGGCGGTCGCATCGCAACCCCAACGAAACCGGCGGTGGGAGGGATTATAGGATCGGCCCGGGGCAATGGACCAAGGCAACGGGGCATTCTTACAGGCCCATCCTCGGCCCCGCCTGTTCCGGGTTCGAGGTCTGCGCGCCCGCGTCCGGCAGTGCGCCCGGTTCACCCGCCGGGAGTTCCGGGCTCCGACAAAAGAAATCCATGCCCGCCCGCCCGGCGGCCCGCAGCAGGAGCAGCCCCACGTTCGAGGCTTTCGGATTGAGTTTGAGTTGCGGCGGAAAGACCGCCACCCAGGCGCCCCGGCCGATCTTCCGCCGCGGAGCCCAGTCCTCGAGCCAGGCCTGCACCGCCGCCGGCAGG
>JARKQH010000038.1 GCA_029974925.1 Verrucomicrobiota bacterium | reverse complement strand
CCACCTGACCGAGGCCAGCAGGGCTCTGTGCCTGGGCAAGGCCGGATGGGGGGTCGTGGTGAACGCGCTCTACTTGGCCGCGTTCGCGGCGGTGTTCTACCCGCTGGCGGTGCGGGGCATGCGCAAGAGGCTCATCCGCTGAGCGCGCGCTGAAAGAGCGGACGCCAACGGAGATTCTCTGGCGGCCATCCCGGCGGCATCATCCTGTGGGCGCCATGGACCTTCGTTGCCTCGGCGCTGACCCACCTTCGTTGACTCCAGAAAGCCCCGCTTCGGCGGGGCTTTTCCGTGCCCTCGCCCCTTGACACTGGCCCCGCATGCAGTACCAATATTCCATGAGCACGGCGGACAAGATCCTCGCCAAGATGCGGCGCAACCATCGCGACTGGCGGATCGAGTCCCTTCAGGCCATCGCCAGGCGCTACGGCCTGAAAGAGCGCAACCCGGACGGAAGCCACGTCGTCTTTTCGTTCCCGGGCGTGCTTGGCGAGGCCTCGGTGCCGAACCATAGGCCGATCAAGCCCATCTACATCAAGAAATTCTTGGCCCTGCTGGATGCGGCGATGGCCGGGGAGGAATGAATATGGATTTTCACGGATACCCGTTCGAATTGTCCCCGCTGTCCGATGAGGACGGGGGAGGCTGGCTCATCGTGTTCCCGGACTTTCCCGGGGCGGTGATGTCCGATGGAGAGACGCCCGAAGAAGCTCTCGCGAACGGCCGCAAGGCCCTGGATTGCGTCATCGCCGTCTACGAGGAGGACGGGCGGGTTCTTCCTGCGCCCGGCGAGGGCCCGGGAATTTCCGGCAAGTTCAACCTGCGGACGCCCAAACGCCTGCACGCCATGCTCAACAAGGCGGCCAAGCACGAAGGAGTGAGCATGAACACCCTGGCCGTGGCCCTGCTGGCCGAAGGCCTCGGCAGGCGCGAGGTCCGTTAGCGCTCGCCCGGATGAGCATCGGCACTGGCCCGGCTCCTGCCGCTGTTCCACCTGACCGAGGCCAGCAGGGCTCTGTGCCTGGGCAAGGCCGGATGGGGGGTCGTGGTGAACGCGCTCTACTTGGCCGCGTTCGCGGCGGTGTTCTACCCGCTGGCGGTGCGGGGCATGCGCAAGAGGCTCATCCGCTG
>JARKQH010000016.1 GCA_029974925.1 Verrucomicrobiota bacterium | reverse complement strand
CGCGTCCGTGGGCGAGGAGTACCGCCCGAAGTTCCTCGGGAAGTATCTTTACGACCTGGCCGGGCGTTTCACCGCCTTCTATGAGAATTGCCCCGTGCTCAACGCCGAGCCGGGCCGGCGCGAAGCCCGCCTCCTGCTCTGCGATCTCACCGCCCGGGTCCTGCAGCAGGGCCTCAAGGTCCTGGGCATCGAAACCCTCGAACAGATGTAACGCTGCCACCCGCGCGGCACGCCTCATATCCGAAGGAGGCGGACGCGGAGGAACACCGGCTTGCCAGCCAGGGCGGAGGAAACAAAAAAAATATCAGAAACCATTGGACAGAATACCTATCGTTCGGTAGGTTGCGGCGTTTTTTGCGATGAGTCATTCGGATACCAAACGGCAAATCCTGGATGCGGCCGCGCGCATCTTTGCCCACCGCGGCTATGCGGCCGCGTCGGTGCAGGAGATCGTTGACGCGGCCAAAGTGTCCAAGCCGGCGCTGTATTACTATTTCGGCGACAAGGCCGGGCTTTACCAGGCGCTGGTGGATGAGGCGCACGACGCGCGGCATGAGCGGGTGCGGGCGGCGGCGGCGCGGGGACACGACCTCCGGTCGCGGCTGGTGGAGGCGCTCAGCGCCCTGTTGGTGGAGGCGCTCAGCGCCCTGTTTGACTTTGTGCATGCGCGCCAGGAGCTGGTGCGCATCGCGTTTGCCACCACGCTGGCGGCGCCGGGGGAATTGCCCGAGGGCTTGTGCCGGGCGGAAAAGTGCCAGCGGAGCATGGACTTTATCGAATCGCTGATGAAAGCGGGGCAGGCCGAGGGTGTATTGGACAAGCGGTTCGACAGCCGGGAACTGGCCTACGCGCTGTATGGCCAGGTCAATTTCCTGATTGTTTCACAGCTCCTGATGCCGCGGAGCGCGCTCAACCGCCAAACCGCCGAACGCATCGTGGATTTGTTCCTCTCGGGCGCGGCCGCGCGCCGGGCCCGCGCGGGCTCATGCCACGCCCCCGCCGGGGCGGCGCGGCTGGCCGCCGCTTGAGGGCGAATGGAAGGAGCCGAAGGAAAGAATATGATACGAAACCTCGCAATTGCCCTGATCATCCTGGTGCTCGTCGGGGGCGCCCTGGGGGGCATCAAGTTTCTTCAGATCAAAACCTTGATCGCGGCCGGCAAGGCCTACGTCCCGCCGCCCGAAACCGTTGCCTCCGCCGTCGTGAAGGCGGAGCAGTGGCAAAAAACGCTCACCGCCATTGCCACCATCACCGCCGTCCAGGGCGTCACCCTCACGCCGGACATTCCCGGCACCGTGCGGGAAATTGCCTTCGAGTCCGGCGCGACCGTCGCCCGGGGCGACTTGCTGGTCAAACTGGACACCTCGACGGAGGAGGCGCAACTGAAGGCGGTCAAGGCCCAGCTTGAACTGGCCCGAATCAACCTCAAGCGCGCCGAAGCCCTCTGGGCGGAAAAAACCCTCCCGGAAGCCGAGCTGGACGCCGCGCGCGCCGCCGTCGCGCAGTTCCAGGCCAACGCCGAGGCCATCCAGGCGACCATTGAGAAAAAGACCATCCGCGCGCCGTTTGACGGCCAACTGGGCCTCCGCCAAGTGCAACTGGGCCAGTACCTCGAGGCCGGCCGGCCCATCGTGTCGCTCCAGTCGCTGGCCCCCGTCTATGCGGAGTTCTCCCTGCCCCAACAGGAATTATCGAAACTGGCCACGGGAATGCCGGTGCGGCTGGTCTCGGACGCTTATCCCGGCCGGCAGTTCGAGGGGGTGCTCTCCGCCATCAACCCCGACCTCGACCCGGCCACCCGCAGCGTGGCGCTGCAGGCCACCTTCGCCAATCCGGACCGCCTGCTGCGGCCCGGTATGTTTGCCCGCGCCGAAGTCCTCCTTTCCGAGCACCAGGAGGTGCTGGTCATTCCCGCCACCGCCGTTCTCAGCGCCCCCTACGGCGATTCGGTCTATGTCATTGAACCGGCGCCGGCCACCAACGCGGCCGGGGGACTCGTCGTGCGCCAGCAATTCATTCGCACGGGCGCAAGCCGGGGGGATTACGTGGCGGTGCTGTCCGGCCTCAAGCCCGGAGAACGCGTGGCGAGCGCCGGCGTCTTCAAACTCCGCAACGGCATCGCGGTGGTCGAGAACAACGAATTGAAACCGCCCGCGACCCAAACGCCGCGGCCGGCGGACAGTTGAGCAGGACACCGCGGCATGAAGGGTTTTACTGATTTGTTCATCCGGCGGCCGGTGCTGGCCTTGGTGGTCAGCCTGATCATTCTGATTGCCGGCATCCAGGCCATCCGCTCGCTCAACGTCCGCCAGTATCCGCGCAGCGATAACGCGGCCGTCACCGTCACCACCGTGTATGTCGGCGCCAGCGCCGAGCTGGTGCGCGGCTTCATCACCACCCCCCTCGAACGCGCCATCGCCGCCGCCGACGGCATTGATTACCTCGAATCCAGCAGCAAGCTGGGCCTGTCCACCATCACTGTCCGGCTCAAACTCAACTACGATCCCACCAAGGCCCTGGCCGAGATCAGCTCGAAGGTGGACCAGGTCCGCAACGATCTGCCGCCCGAGGCCGAGGTCCCCATCATCAACATCGTCTCGGCCGATTCGCAATTCGCCGGCGCCTACCTCAGCTTCGCCTCAAAGATTCTCGAGGCCAACCAAATCACCGATTACCTGGTCCGCGTCGTCCAGCCCCGCCTCAGCGCCCTCGAGGGGGTTCAGCGCGCCGACATCCTGGGCGGCCGGACCTTTGCCATGCGCATCTGGCTGAAGCCGGATCGGCTGGCGGCCTTGAACATCAACCCCGCCCAAATTCGCGAGGTGCTGGCGGCCAACAATTTTCTGTCGGCGGTCGGCCGGACCAAAGGTTCGCTGGTGCAGGTGAACCTGACGGCCAATACGGATCTGCGGTCCGTCGAGGAATTCAAGAACCTGGTCGTGCGGCAGTCCGGCAACGACCTGGTCCGGCTGGGCGAGGTGGCGGATGTGGTGTTGGGGGCGGAGGATTATGACTCCGAGGTGCGGTTTTCCGGGGAGCAGGCGGTGTTCATGGGGGTGTGGGTGCTGCCCAATGCCAACTCGCTGGACGTCATCCGCCGGGTCCGCGCGGAAATGGACCGGCTCCAAAAGGAACTGCCGACCGGTCTCGAGGCGCGCATCGCCTACGACGCCACCCAGTACATCGAAGATGCGATTTTCGAGGTGATCAAGACGCTGAGCGAAACCCTCCTGATCGTGGCGATTGTCATCTTCCTGTTCCTCGGGTCGCTGCGCTCGGTGCTGGTGCCGCTGGTGGCCATCCCCATCTCCCTCATCGGCGCCATCTTCCTCATGCAGGTCTTC
>JARKQH010000015.1 GCA_029974925.1 Verrucomicrobiota bacterium | reverse complement strand
GGAGTAACGGGCAACGACTTCGAACTTCAGACCCCGCGATTCCAGCAGCAGCTCGAGCTCGTCAGCCAGTTGCTGCGCCAGCTCGCGCGGGCCGAAGATGCGGACGGTGTGAACGGCTTGCCTCAAGTCCGCCGGAAGCTGCCCGAGCGTGATCCGGAGCTCGCGGGCGACGATGGCTGATTCGAGCCGCTGGCGGCTCCCCTCGCTGACGAGGGTGCCTTCCAGGGACCGGAGCGTCGCGATCCCGCCGCCTGCCACCAGGCGGAGCGCGACAGTGGATTCCCCGATGAACAAGGCCAGGTCGCCCGCCGTTGAGCCCGCCGTCCAGGCCGCCGCGAGGCCGAAACTGCGCGGTTTCAACCGGGCGGCGCGCAACGCCTTTTCCAGACCCACGAGGTGCGTCCGCGGGATGCCGACCAGGAGGGCGTGCTGCTTGCCCCCGGCCTGATAAAGCGAGTGACAGATGTGGAGAGTGGCGGCGTCGCAGGGAAAACTCCGCTCCGCCTCGAGCGTCAAGAAGCTCGCCCGGTCCGCCTCGGTCAGTTCCGGCAGTTCCGCCTGGGCCGTGAGGGCCCACTTGAGCGGCAGGCCCACCACGCAGTCGCGTTCCCGAATGCCCGCGGCATCCAGGTGGTTTCGAATCTCGCGGCCCACCAGTTCCGGCTCGGCCGTGAGCGGGTCGAGGGTGAGCAGCGCTGAAAAGGCTTTTTCAACGCGCATCGAGCCATTGGTTCGACGCAACCACACCCCCTCGAGCCGGGCGCCATCCAGCGCCAGGCCCACCACGCTGTTCAGCCGCTGCCGCTGGCGCGGCCTGACACTGAGCAGGGCAATCATACGCTCGCTCCCTTCTGCGGCCGGGCGGCTTGCCGGCCTGTGCTATCAGATAAATATAACATGGAAATCATCGCGTTGCCTTGGTCACCCATTGGTTTCGAGCCTCCTGACCCAAAGCCCACCCCAAGTGGCTGAGGTCCTGCCGATGGACGATCTGCGCCGTCCCGCCGCTGGTATCGAACACAAAGCGGGTCCGGCGGTATCCCCGCCCATGGGGGCCGACGGCGGCCACGTCAGCGGTGAACTGGTAGCTGCGGGTGGTGATGCAGTCCCGCGAGGCCAGCGCGTCCAGCACCGTGTTGTTGTTCGCGCCGATGGCCTCGACCACCCAGGCAATGGAGGTTAACTGGCTGGGATTCATCTCGCGGTAATCCACCAGCGCCTGGGCCAGGTCGGGGGCCTCGCTGAGGCCCGGGAGGCATGCCAGGACGGTGGCGCTGGCCGTGTTGACATTCACCCGTCCTTCGATGAAGGCGTTGGTGGTGGTGGTGAGGGCTCCCTCGATTTGGGCGAACTCCTCGGGGGTCATCCCGCTTTCGCGGTAAAGCTGCAGCGGACTGGTGAACTGCCGAACCGTGCCGGCGTTGCTGCCGGGGCGGCCGCCCCCGGGCCCCCCGCCGCCGGGCCCGCCGCCCCCCATGCCCAGAACCCCCAGCCGGGTGAGAATTTCGTTGGCCCGCCCGGAGCCGAGGGTTTCCTGGAGGAGGGTGGCAAAGGGTCCGGCCGACCCAATCTGGCGAATGTCCACCCGTTCAACGCCGTTGCTGTAAGTGTTGGGTTCGCGGCTGTAAACGGTGACGTATTCCCACACGCCCGGGTCCGCGACACCGTTGCGGTTCTCGTCGGTTTCGTTGGGGTCCAGCACGCCGTTGCGGTTGAGGTCCTCTCCGGCCAGCACGTCCATCTCGCCGCCATAAACCAAGCGCAGTTCGTCCACGGTTTCAAAGGGTGCGCTCTTGTTCAAATAGCCCGGCTGGCGCATGCTGTAGTCGAGGGAAAACATGCCGCTGCCCCCGTTGGTATCGCGCCATTCGAGGATGGCGGCGGCGAACTCCTCGGTCATGCGCGGCAGCCAGATCAGCATGTTGCTGGTGGCGGTGTTGAGGTTGAGTTTCGAGGCCTCATCCACCAGCGCGAAGGAGACCTGGCCCGGGGCCACGGCATTGGTGTCCCGGCCGATGAGCCAGAAACGCGCCGCGCTCGGGTCATCATCCCGCTGGGCCACCGCCACCGCCTCGCGCAAATAGGTGGTGGGGTCGGGCATCACGCCGTTGGTCTGCGAGATCAGCAGCATGCTGCCGAGGTAACGGGCGGCTCCTTCGATTGCCTGCTCGGCCTGCAATCCGCAAACGCGCTGGTCGGCGGCGCGCAACTCGAGGCTCATGGAGTTGGCAAAATAGAGCGTCAGGCTCACCAATCCGAACGCAATCCAAAGGACAATCACCAGCGTCGAGCCCTGCTGGCCCGGTGGGGGAGTGGGGGTTCGACGGCGAAGGTGGTGAAGCGGATTCATGGTGATTCCTGCTCCGGCTCAGCCTCCCCCTGCGGATTCGCGCGGGGCTGAATGGTTAACGGGAAGACCAGCTCGATCGGTTCCCGATCGGCGGCGTCGCGCCCCTCCGGGCTTTCCGGCAACAAACGGATGCGCACCGCCAGCGGCAGATTTGTTTCATAGAGACTGGTGTCCCAGGTGTCCCGCCATTGCATGCCGTCGAAGCAGGAGACCTCGAAGCTTTCCACATTTTCGAGCAGCACCTCGGCGTCCTCCTCGAGCTGGCCGGTGGGCAGGAGGTTGCGCGTCACCGCCCGCACCAGGTCGCTGCTGCCGCGACGGCCGCGGGTCGAGGGGCGCAGCTCATAAAAGACCTCCTGCACGTCGCCCCAGCAAGCCCGCTCGTTGACCAGGCCGCTGCCGGTGGAGAACTGCAGCCAGTAACTGGCTCCCAAGCCCGCGCTGCCAGCCGGACCGGAGATAAAGTCCCCGGCCAGGCCGCTGCCCGGCGGCCGCGCGCACTGCAAATCGCGCCGCAGGAGGGTCAAGGTGTGATGCAGCGGCGCGGCCTCGTCCACGACCGCCAAGGTGCGCTCGCGCAACCGCATGGCGCTGAAGAAGACCCCCCCAATTCCCGCCAGCACAATGGCCGAAGTGCCCAGCGCCAGCAACATCTCCATCAAGGTAAAGGCCGCCCCGCTCCTGCCGGCGCGCGACCGCTGCCGGACCACCGGTCTTGGAACTGTTTTGGCGAGGGTTGACATCTTCACAGCTTGAGGGGGGCGCGGGGGCTATTGGACCAAATTGGTCAAGGTGTAGGGATTCTGGCTGTCCACCAGCGTGTTCAGTTGCAAGTTGAATTCCTGCCCGCGCGCCGTGTAGGTCACCTCGACGGAGAGCAGCCGCAGAGTGGTCAGGTTCGGGTCCTGGTTCCACGGCTCGTTTCGCAGCGACCAGCGGAATTCGCGCAGCCCCTGCCACACCACGCCGTTTTGAATTCCCCGGTCCCAGTTGGTGGTGACGATGTTTTCATTCAAAATGCGTTCGGCGACCAGGGCCGCCTCGGTTTTTCGGGCGGCGACCTCGCCGGCCCGGCTGGCGATGCTCAAGCCTTCGAGGGCCACCGGGATCACGATCGCCATGAACACCAGCGCGGCCAGCACCTCCGCCAGCGTGAATCCGCTGCGCGCGCCGGGCCGCGCCGGCCGCCGCGGATCAAGGATTGCGCCGTTGCAGTTCATAACTCACGCGGTTGCGGGTTTGTGCCAAGACCAATTCATGGCCATCGCGGCCAATGATGACCACCACCTGGGGGCTGTCGTCGTCAATCAATCCGTCCGGCAGAAAGCGGATGCGCGGCAAACCCTCGCGGCGGGTCAGGGCCGGGGCGGCAATCATGGTGCCCGCCCGGTTCAACCGGCTCGAGCTGAGGTCCCGCCGCCGGGTTTCGTCATCCCGCACCTCCAGTTCCATGTCTTCGGCCAGCGTGAACTCGACCGCCCGCAAATCCTCGGTTTCAAAGCTAGGCTCAGCCTCCAGGCCAAACTTCCGCTGTTTGGCATCCAGCCACAACTCCATCGGCACCCCTTCCGACACCGCCCGGCTTTGCCCCTGGCGGGCGAGCGCCAGGAGCCGCCGCGCTTCCGAGTCGAGGGACCGGCCGCGGAAGAAGTTTGCCAGCGCGGGCGCGGTCAGCGAGATGACCACGGTGAGCACCGCCATGACGAGGATCAACTCAATCAGCGTGAAGCCGGGCGAAGCGCAAGCGGGCCGGCCGGTGGGGCGGCCGCTTGCGGCAAATGCCGTGGATTCAACTGTTGGCGCCGGGATCATGGCGGGGTGCAGCAAGGGGGGCGGACTCAGCGTTTTTCGGTGGACCAGTTGGCAATGATCTTGTTGCCGCCTGGCGGCCCCATCGAGCTCAGGTCATACGAGCTGGGGTTGTGCCGCCCGGGGCACTCGTAAATGTACTCGTTGCCCCACGGGTCCAGCGGGATGCGGTCGGTCTGCAGATAGGGGCCGCGCCAGTTGGGCGCATCCCGCGGCTGAATAATGAGGTCTTGCAGCCCGTTGTTTCCCTTGGGGTAATAGCCGTTGTCCACCTCGAAGGCGTCCAGCGCCGTTCGGAAGGTGGCGATTTGGGTCATCGCGGCCTGTTCCTTGGCCTGCTCGGTGCGGCCGGAGAACTTGGGAACCACGATGGCCGCCAGCACTCCGAGGATGACCAGCACGAGCAGGAGTTCCACGAGCGTGAAGGCCCGTTGCATCGCCCGATGTTTCAGGTTTGTGTTTGTTCTCAGTCTCGTAAGCTGTGTTCTGTTTCGTGTTGTGTCTGCGCCGGTCGCGGGGGGGTGCCCGCGCTCACTTGATGTAGTCCTGCAACGTAAAGATCGGCAGCACCATGCTGATGAATATCGCCCCGATGAAGCCGGCGATCAAAAAGAGCATCAACGGCTCGGCAAACGCCACCGCCGTCTTGAGTTGGCGGTCCAGGTCGCCCTCGGTGACGTCCGCAATCCGGACCAGTTCCTGGTCCAATCGGCCGCTTTCCTCGGCCACCGAGATCATTTCCAGGACCGAGCCCGGGAACAATCCCTTGCAATCGGCCAGGCTGGCGCCCAACTGGCCCCCTTGCTGGACTCGTTCGATGGATTGGGACACGGCATCCACCAGAATCTGATTGCCAATGGACTTTCGCGCCACGTTCAGACCCTGCACCAATGGCACGCCCGCGCCCAGCAAAGTGCCCAGCATCCGGCAAAAGCGGGCCATGGCGAACTGGGCGACCAACGGCCCGAGCACCGGCGCCCGCAAAATCAATCCTTCCCACGTCCGGCGGCCGGCTTCCGACACCAGCCAGTTGCGGACCAGCAGCGCGGTGATTGCGACCCCCAGCGCCACCAGGAGGCCGTAGGATCGCACGGCCTCGCTGATGCCGATGACAATTTGCGTCGGCAAGGGCAGCGCCGCGCCGAAGCCCGCAAAGACCAACTGAAACCGCGGGATAAAAAACGTCAACAAAAAGACCAGCACGCCCAGGGCCAGGACCAGCAGGATCGCCGGGTAGAGCATCGCGGTGAGCACTTTCGACCGCAACTCCTTCTCGCGCGCCTGGAAGTCCGCGATCTGCGCCAGCACCAGATCCAAAAAGCCGCCGGTCTCGCCCGCCTGGACCATGGCCACGTACACCCGGGGAAAGGTCTCGGGGGATTTGGCCATCGCATCGGCCAGCGACATGCCGTCAATCACCAGCCCGTGGATTTCCTTCCACTTTGCCGTGGCCGCCGGCGTCGAGGCCTCGCGATAGAGGATGGTCAGCGCCCGGCTCAACGGCACGCCGGCAGCCAGCAGGCTCGAGAGCAGCCGCGTAAAATTCTCCAAGGCGCGCGCCGGGATTCGCTCGCCGGTCTTGAACAGCGACCAGGAGCCGAGTGTGTCCGCCAGGGAAGCCCCCTTGCCCGTCGAGCCGGCCGCCTGCTCGGAAAGGTGAATGGGGCGCAAGCCCAGGCCAGCCATTCGTTGAAAGGCTTCGTGCCGGCCTGCGGCCTCCAACTGGCCTTCGGTCATCACCCCGTCGGCCTGCAAAGCTCGGTATTGAAACAACGGCATACGCTCTGATCAAATCGTCCGGCCGCCGCCGCCCCGCGTTCCGCCTCCCACCCTGCCGGCGCCCGGGGCGCCCCCGCAACCGGCCCGGCTCATTTGTGCCGCACCCCCGTGGCCGGATGGCCCGCAGCCGCCACCACACTTCCCCCCGCCTCGTTGACCGTGGTCCGCGCCACCTCTTTGGCGGTGGTCACACTCAACACCTCCTCGACCGTCGTCAGGCCCAAGCGCACCAGCCGCCAACCGTCCTCCGCCAGCGTCTTCATCCCAGCCCGCCGGGCCGCCTCGCGAATCACGTCGCTGGAGGCGCGCTTGAGAATCAGCTCGCGGATTTCGTTGTCGGTGTCCATCCACTCGAAAATGGCGTGGCGGCCGAAGAAACCGGTCTGGCGGCACTCGCGGCAGCCCACCGACCGATAAATTTTCGCGTTGGCGGGAATGCCAACCTGCAGCTTGAACGCCTGGGCGGCGGGAGACGTGTCCTCGACTTTGCAACGTTCGCACAAGACGCGGACCAGCCGCTGAGCCAGCACGGCCTCGAGGGAGGAAGCCACCAGGTAGGGCTCGACCCCCATATCCACCAGCCGGGTCACCGCGCCGGGGGCGTCATTGGTGTGCAGGGTGCTGAAGACCAGGTGGCCGGTGAGGGAGGCCTGGACGGCAATCTGCGCCGTTTCCTGGTCCCGGATTTCGCCGATCAGAATCACATCCGGGTCGTGACGCAAGATCGAACGAAGACCCCGCGCAAAGGTCAGGCCCGCTTTCTCCGACACCTGGATTTGATTGACCCCGCGCAACTGGTACTCGACGGGGTCTTCAATGGTGATGATCTTGCGTTCGGCGTCGTTAATTTCGTTGAGGGCGGTGTAGAGGGTCGAGGTTTTGCCGCTGCCGGTGGGCCCCGTCACCAGCACGATGCCGTGGGGAAGCTGCAGCACGCGCTGGAAACATTGCAGTTCCCGGGTGTCCATGCCCAGCTCGCGCATACCCCGCAAGGTTGCGTTCTGCCGCAACAGGCGCAGCACCACCGCCTCGCCGTGCAGCATCGGAATGACCGACACCCGGATATCCACTTCACTCTCATCAATCCGGATTTTGATCCGGCCATCCTGCGGCAGACGTTTTTCCGCGATGTTCAGGTGGCTCAGAATTTTGACGCGGGACACGATGGCCGGCTGAAACCGCTTGATCTGCGCCGGGACCGGCACGTCCTGCAGCACGCCGTCAATGCGGTAACGGATGCGCAACTCGTCTTCGAACGGCTCGAGGTGGATATCCGAGGCGCGCAGCTCGATGGCGTCGCGCAGCACCTGGTTGACGAAACGGATGATGGAGGCGTCTTCGGCCGCGCTGTCGAGGTCGGTTTCCTCCTCGGGATGCTCGTCCACCACCTGGAACGAGGCCTCCTCGTCCAGGGTGTCAAGGGTGTCCGCGCCCACGCCGAGGCGCTTTTTCATTTCGCGCTGGATCACCTCGCTGCAGGCCAGGACCGGCCGGAGGTTCAGGCCGGTCAAGGTCTTCAGCGCATCCATCCCCTGGGTGGCGAACAAGCGGCTGGTGGCCACTTCCACCACCCCGTTGAGCCGCCGCAACGGCAGCAACTCCTCTTTCAGGAGAATCCGAGCCGGAAAGAGCGAGAGCAACTGCCGGTCCGGCTCGATATCCTCGAGGTTGGTAAAGGCCAGGCCGTATTCCCTGGCCAGCCAGCGTAACACCTCTTCTTCGGTCTGCACCCCCCCCTTCGCGCTCGCGGCCAGATGCTGCGCGTCGGCGGGCGACAACTGCCGTGCCGCCACCATCTTATCCAGCAGCGCTTTGGGCGCCGGGCTTTGCACTGCGCTCTCGCTCATCGCCAAGGGGGGATAATGGTTGCAGGACCGCGCCGGGATCAAAGCAGTCCGCGCAGGGTGGCAATCGCCTCCTGCCGCACCGACAAGACCTTGCGCAGTTCCGCCTGCGCTTTCTGCAGGTCCTCTTCCTTCGCCTTGCGGGATTCCTGGTACCGGCTCAAGGCCGCTTTCAGCTCGGCATTGGACGCTTTGCCGTCCACCGCCTTCTGCAAAGCCTCAACCTCAGGGTTCGGCTGGCCGCCAAACGGCCCGCGTCCCCGGTCGTCCCCGCCACGGTCACCCGGGCCGCCGCCGGGACCCCCGCCGCGCCCGAAGCCACCGAAGCCGCGTCCGGTCATGGTGGCCATTCGCGCGTCCATCACCTTCTGGATCAAAGGCTGGATCACATTCCATTCGGCGTCGTCCTTGACCTCCAACTGCTCCCGGTAATAGCCCATCATGCGCTCGCGCATCTGGGCCGGATCAAATCGTCCGCGATCAGGCCGATCGCGGTTGTCCCGCCCGCGGTCCTGCCCCATCGAGGTCGTGACGCCCAGCGCCAATACTGCGACCAGCGTCGCTACGCCCAGCCATCGGTTCGTTTTCATATTGCTTCTCTGCTCTTTCTTGTTGGTTGAATTGTGCTTGTTAGTTTCTGAAGACAACGACTCTGCTGCTTCGAGCCGAGCCTCCTGCACATCCTGTGCCACGTCGAATTTGGCCTAAAATCCACAGTCACAGCCGCTTGGCTGCGCAGGTTTTGCTCACTTGCGACCGCCCGTCTGCGCAAACTTTGCGCACCAACCGGTCCCTGCCTCGTCCATCCGGACGGCCCGGTCAACGGCTGCCTGCCGGGAGAGCACCGAGGCTGTCGGCAGTGCCATTCTCGGGGTTGAAACAGGGGGGACAAAAGAACCTCGGGGATGTCGTTAAAACTCACGACTCGCGGCTGAGGCTTGACTCATGGAGAAGTACTTGTGTTCGCGGCCAGAATATCACAATTTATTACAGAGGTCCGATGACAGAGAGCCTCGGACCGTTGGCAATACGTTACTCTTAAAGATTCGACAAACGAGCGTGCCTATGAAAACCACCAGATTGGGCCGGGGATGGAAGAGTCCCAACCGCCTTGGGCTTCGCGGTTTTACCTTGATTGAGCTTTTGGTCGTGATCGCGATCATTGCGATCCTGGCCGCGATGCTCCTGCCCGCCTTGGGCCGGGCCAAGCAAAAGGCGCACGGCATCTATTGCATGAACAATGGGAAACAAATGATGATCGCTTTCAATTTGTATGCCGGCGATCACAATGATCTGTTCATTCCCAATCCGGACAGCTCGGCGGCGCCGGCTGGGCACAACTGGATTGTGGGCGATGCGGGTCCGGGCGGCGCGGCGGAGTTTAATCCTGACATTTTGCTTAACCCCAGCACGGCCATGATGGCACCGTACATTGGCAAGAATATCAGCATTTATCAATGCCCGGCCGACAGTCGTAAACCGGGACTTTACCGGGGGTCGGATCCCTCCCTGATCGGGAAAATGATCCGGCCGGTGAGGACGTTCTCCCTGAGCCAGGCCGTGGGCAGCATCTGTCGCGGGTTCGACAGCGGCTCGGGCCACATTGGACCGCCGGACCGGCCGACGAACGGGCCCTGGCTGGACAACACGCACACCCACCGCCGCGGGAACCCTTACAACACCTACGGCAAAGGCAGCCAGATTGGGGCGCCGGGACCGGCCAAGATCATTACCTTCCTGGACGAGGATCCGCAGAGTCTCAATGACGGCGGCTTCGCCGTGGGCTGCAACAATCCAGAGTGGATTGACTGGCCGGCCATATATCATAATTACGGCGCCGGTTTCGCATTCCTCGACGGGCACTCGGAGGTTCACAAGTGGAGGGACAGCACCACCGCCCACGGGGGCAATGTCGCCCGCCGCGCCATCCCCCTCCCGGCCCGGGATTGGACGTGGGTGAAAGACAACACGTCCGCGCGCGCGCGGTAAGCCGGGCTCCCCGCCAGGCGCCGCACGGCGGGGCATCCTTTGCGAGGCTGACTTCGTCCCCGCCGAGGGGGGCGCTGTTTCAGGCCGCGACGATGTTCACGAGTTTGCGGCCGACGACGATGATTTTCCGCACCGTTTTGCCGGCGAGGAAGGGTTGGGCTTTTTCGGCTTTCAGGGCGGCCGCTTCCAGGTCTGTTTGGGCAATGTCCGCCGGCACGCGCACGACGTCGCGGAGCTTGCCGTTGACCTGGACGGGGATTTCAAGGGTGTGCTCGACCAGCAGGGCCGGGTCGAACGAGGGCCACGGGGCGTAGGCAATGCTCGAGTCCGCGTCGGCGGCCAGATGGGGCGGCAGGGCCGCGGAAGGGCCGGGCGCGTGGAGCTTGGACCAGAGTTCCTCGGCCAGGTGGGGCGCGAAGGGATGCAGCAGCACCAGAAAGGAGCCCAGAACCGAGGCGGGCAGAGTCTCCCAGGCCATTGCCTCGTTCACGAACACCATCAACGCGGAGATGGCGGTGTTGAACCGCAGGCCTTCCAAGTCTTCGGTGACTTTCTTGATGCAGGCATGAAGCGCCTTGAGCTGCGCGGGTGACGCCGGGACATTCTGGATGCGCGCGCTGAGCCGGATGTGGTCAAGCAAGTCCGGGCCGGCGCCCGGATGAGCGGTGAGGGTCTGCTCGAAATTGGTTTCGCTCTGTTCATCCACAAACAGGCGCCAAACCCGGCCCAGGAAGCGATAGACCCCTTCAACCCCCTTGGTGCTCCAGGGCTTGGTCATTTCCAGCGGGCCCATGAACATCTCGTACAGCCGAAACGCATCCGCCCCGTATTCGGCGAGGATGTCGTCCGGATTGATCACGTTGCCGCGGGACTTGGACATCTTCTGGCCGTCTTCGCCGAGGATGAGCCCCTGGTTGACGAGTTTGAAGAACGGTTCCGGGGTCGAGACCAAGCCGCGATCGAACAGGACCTTGTGCCAGAAACGGGCATACAGGAGGTGCAACACCGCGTGCTCGGTGCCGCCCACGTAAAGGTCCACCCCCGGAGTGGCCTGGCCCGCGGCCGCGGCGGTTCCCATCCAGTATTTCTCCGCTGTGGGACCGCAGAAGGCCTGGCGGTTGGCGGGATCGAGAAACCGCAAGTAGTACCAGCAACTGCCGGCCCATTGGGGCATGGTGTTGGTTTCACGCCGCGAGCCATCGGGCAGGTTGACCCAGTCCTGCGCGCGCGCCAGCGGCGGTTGTCCGTCCGGTGTGGGCTTGTAATCGTCCAGCACCGGCGGGAGCAGCGGCAAAGCGGACTCGGGGAGGGCCTCGTGGTAGGGCTGGCCGTGAGAATCGGTCTTCCAGAGGATCGGGAAGGGCTCGCCCCAGTACCGTTGGCGGCTGAAGAGCCAGTCGCGGAGCTTGTAGTTGATCGTCTTTTTGCCCAGTCCCCGGGCTTCCAGCCAGGCGGTGATTTTGCGTTTAGCCTCCGGCGTGGGCAGGCCGTTGATCGAACAGTCGGGCCCGGCCGAGTTGACCGCAATCCCGTCCTCGACAAATCCACGCCAATCCTGGCCGCCCGGCGGTTGAACCACCTGGACAATCGGCAACTGGAACTTGGTGGCGAATTCGAGGTCGCGCGTGTCGTGGCCCGGCACCGCCATGATTGCTCCCGTGCCGTACGAGGCGAGCACGTAATCGGCAATCCAGATCGGAATCGCCTGGCCGTTCACCGGGTTGATGGCGTATCCCCCCGTGAACACGCCGGTTTTCTCTTTGGCGAGCTCGGTGCGTTCGAGGTCCGACTTTTTGGCCACGTCCGCCTGATACGCCCGCACGGCCTCGCGGCGCTCGGGGGTGGTGACCGCCTCGACGAGGCGATGCTCGGGGGCCAGGACCATGTAGGTGGCGCCGAAGAGGGTGTCCGGCCGGGTCGTGAACACCCGGATTTTGTCCGGCAGGCCGCGGAGAGCAAAGTCCACCTCCGCGCCCTCGCTGCGGCCAATCCAGTTGCGCTGCATTTCCTTGAGCGAGTCGCTCCATTCGATCGTATCCAGGTCCTGCAGCAGGCGTTCGGCGTAGGCGGTGATGCGCAGCATCCATTGCCGCATCGGCCGGCGCACCACCGGGAAGCCGCCGACCTCGCTCTTGCCGTCAATGACTTCCTCATTGGCCAGCACGGTGCCCAACTGCTCGCACCACCAGACCGGCGCTTCGGACACGTAAGCCAGACGGTGCGCATCCCGCCATTCGCGTCGTTTGGCCTCGCGCGCTTCGGGACTCAGCGCCGGGTCGCCGGCCAGCCCGGGGGGCTCGGGCAGCGTGCCAATCGGTTCCGCCCGGTTGGTCTTTGGATTGAACCACGAGTTGTAAAGCTGCAGGAAAATCCATTGCGTCCACCGAAAATACTCCGGGTCGGTGGTGTCAATTTCGCGGGACCAATCGTAGGAAAACCCCAGGGATTGAATCTGGCGCTTGAAGGTGGCGATGTTTTGCTCGGTGGTCTTTCGCGGATGCTGGCCGGTCTTGATGGCGTACTGCTCGGCGGGGAGCCCGAAGGCGTCCCACCCCATGGGGTGGAGAACATGATATCCCTGCGCCCGGCGATACCGCGCCAGAATGTCCGTCGCGGTGTAGCCCTCGGGATGGCCCACATGCAAACCCGCGCCCGACGGATAAGGAAACATGTCCAGGATGTAATACTTGGGCAGTTGCTCGGGGGCGGCGCCCGCATGCCGCCGCGCAAACGGATGCGACGGCGGAACGGTCTCGCCCGGATTCCACGCGCGGAAGGTCTGTTGCTCGTCCCAACGCCGCTGCCATTTCGGCTCGATGAGGTGGAACGGATACTGTCTGCGTCCAGATGCCATAATAAGGCCCGAAATATTGCGAAAAGCGGCACCTGATACAATCGGAATGTGCGCCGGGCGCGCGCCACGCGCGGGCGCGGGCGCGCCACCTCGCCCGAAATCGGCAGCGCAGAGATTTGTGTCCGCCCAGAGGTGGCTTTGAGGCAGGCGGCGGACGGATGTGTTCGCGTCCTAACGACGCGCGGTCTCAGCGCCTCAATTGAGGCCGGCCGGCCCGGCGAGCGCCGGGCTTTTTGCGGTAACTGACCTGCCGCCCGGGAGGGGAAACGGTCCCGCCGTCCAAGGCTCGTTTCAGCTCGCGAACCTGGTCGCGGAGCAGAGCCGCCTTTTCGAACTCGAGGTTGTTGGCGGCCTCCAGCATCTCGCGCTCCAGCTCGTTGAGGGTGTCCTGCAGGTCCAGGTCCACGCCCGACTCGGCCAGGAAGGACTGGGCATCGGCCGTCACACGCTGGTGGGAGGAAAGGCTCTCTTCAACCGCCCGGCTCACGCTTCGGGGGGTGATGTGATGAACGCGGTTGTAGTCGAGCTGCTTCCGGCGGCGGTATTCGGAGATCTCGAGAAACCTCCGGATGCTGTCCGTTTGCACATCGGCGTAAAGAACCACCTCGCCGTTGAGATGACGGGCCGCCCGCCCCGCGGTCTGCACAAGGCTGGTTTCGCTGCGCAGGAAGCCCTCCTTGTCCGCGTCCAGAATGGCGACCAGCGACACTTCGGGCAGGTCCAGTCCTTCGCGGAGGAGGTTGATGCCCACCAGCACGTCGAATTCGCCCTTGCGCAGCGCGCGGAGGATTTCCACGCGTTCAATCGCGTCAATCTCGCTGTGGAGATATTGCACGTTGATGCCAATCTGGCGCAGGTAATCGGTCAGTTCCTCGGCAGTCCGTTTGGTGAGGGTGGTGACCAGCACGCGGTCCCCCGCATCGGCCCGTTTGCGGCATTCGTGAATCAGGTCGTCAATCTGGCCGGTCAGCGGGCGGACACTCACCGGTGGGTCCACCAGGCCGGTGGGCCGCACGATCTGCTCGATCACCCGGCCCCGCGCCCAGTCCAGCTCGCGCGGCCCCGGCGTGGCGCTCACATAAATCGTCTGGCCCTGCAGCGATTGGAATTCCTCGAAGCTCAGCGGCCGGTTGTCCAGGGCGCTGGGCAGCCGGAAGCCGTGTTCGACCAGCACGGTTTTTCGCGAGCGGTCCCCCTCGTACATCCCGCCGATCTGCGGGACGGTGGCGTGCGATTCGTCTATCACCAGGAGGTAGTCCTCGGGGAAAAAGTCGAACAGGGTGCAGGGGCGCGACCCGGGCGGCCGCCCAGCCAGGTGGCGCGAATAGTTTTCGATGCCGGAACAGAATCCCATCTCTTCCATCATCTCGAGGTCATATTCGGTCCGCATTTTGATGCGCTGGGCCTCCAGCAGCTTGCCGTGCCGCTCGAACCACGCGATGCGTTCGCCCAGCTCCTCCCGGATGGCCAGCACCGCCGGCCGCAGCTTCTCCGCGGGCGTCACAAACTGCTTTCCCGGGTAAATCGTCACCGCCGCCAGCTCCTCCAGCCGGTGTCCCGTCAGCGGCTCAAACCGCGTCAGCCGCTCCACCTGGTCCCCGAAAAACTCCACCCGCAGCGCGTCCTCGCGCCCCGCCGGGCATAACTCCACCGTGTCCCCCCGCACCCGGAACTGCCCGCGCGCGAACTCGATATCGTTGCGCGTGTATTGCAGGTCCACCAGCCGGTGCAGGAAATGGTCGCGGGTCAGCTCGATCCCCGTGCGCAGGGGAATAATCATCGCCTCGTAATCCTCCTTGCTGCCAATGCCGTAGATGCAGGACACGCTGGCCACCACCACCACGTCCCGCCGGGCGAACAGGCTGCTCATCGTCGAGAGCCGCAGCCGCTCGATCTCTTCGTTGATGCTCGAATCCTTCTCGATAAACGTGTCCGTGCGCGGAATGTAGGCTTCGGGCTGGTAGTAATCGAAGTAGCTGACGAAGTATTCCACCGCGTTGCGCGGGAAAAAGCCCTTGAACTCGGCGTAAAGCTGCGCCGCCAGCGTCTTGTTATGTGAAATGACCAGCGTGGGGCGGTTGACGTTGCGGATGACGTTGGCCAGGGTGAACGTCTTGCCCGAGCCGGTGACCCCCAGCAGGACCTGGTGCTTCGCGCCCGCCCGCAGCCCGTCCGTCAGCTTCGCAATCGCTTGCGGCTGGTCGCCGGCGGGCTGGTATGGCGCTTCGAGCTCGAACATCCACCGCCAAACTACGTGCGGCGCCGGGCGGCGTCAACGCGCCGGGGCCGCCCCCGCC
>JARKQH010000006.1 GCA_029974925.1 Verrucomicrobiota bacterium | reverse complement strand
TGATCCGTATGTTCCGGTCATCCGGCCCACCCGCGAGCATCCGCATTGGGCCGGCACGGAGTCGGTGAAATGGAATCGTGAAACCATTTCGGGATTTGACGTGGTGTTGATTGCCACCAACCACGCCTGCGTGAATTATCACGAATTGGTGGAATGGGCCGGCTGTATTGTGGACACGCGCAACGCGCTGGCCGGCATTGCGACGCGCCCGGGCCAGCTCTGGAAAGCCTGATTCTTCGTCTCCAGCCCACGCAAAAGCCGCCTTCCCAGGCGGCTTTTGCTTTGTACATCCCGATCGGAAGGGTTGCCTGCTGCTACGTGCCGGCGGCGGGTTCAGAGGGCGGACGATAGCTGGCCACGACCCACCGGCTGAGCACTTTGTCGGGCTCGCGCACCGCCTCGGCGTCCAGCACAAATTCCCGGGGCCCGCTGTTCTGCACGATGAGTTTCAGGGCGAAATGGAGGTCCTTGAACCGCGCCGCGCAGAGGTCGCGGACGGACTGGGCGTGTTCCAGCGCGTCGCGGACCAGGGCGTCGGCGCCTTCGGCGCTGAAGCGGATGCGCAAGCCGTGGTTTTGCTCAAAACGCTGGGCAAACTCCTCGACCAGCCGGAGCGCCACCAGCCGCTCCTCCTGTTGCGGGTCCGCCAGCATGGCCCGCAGCTCCCCTTGCGGATCATCCACCAGCTTCCGGGTCACGACGAAGCGGCGGACTTTCGTGGAAGGCAGCTCGAACTTGATGTCGCGGAACACCTGTTCGCAGACGGTCATGAGGCCGCGCGCCCCGGTTTGTTCTTCGGCGGCCCGTTCGGCAATGCGGCGGAGCCCATCGTCCGAGAACAGGACTTCGATGTTGTACGCGGCAAAATCCTGCTCGTACTGGCGAATGATGCTGCCTTCCGATTTCTTCAAAATCAGGAATAAATCCTCCACGTCCAGCGAGTGGCACACGACGCGCACCGGCAGCCGGCCAATGAACTCCGGCTCGAAACCGAACTCGATGAAATCGCGGGTTTGGGCGTGAGCGAGCACGTCCTCGGTCTTGTCCAGCGGCCGGTCCTTGGCGGCGAAGCCGATGGCGGCCTCGCGAAGGCGGCGCCGGACGAAATTTTCCAAACCGCTGAAGGCGCCGCTGACGATGAACAGGATGTGCTTGGTGTTGATGGTGCTCGGGGCTTTGCGTCCGCGCTGGGTGAAATCCATCATCGCCTGGATTTGTCCGGCGATGTCGTTGGGGGATCGCGCCGGCACCTCGGTCTCCTCCATCAGTTTGAGCAGATTGGTTTGCACCCCCCGGCCGCTGACGTCCCGGCCGGTGAGGTTGCTGGCGGCGGCGATCTTGTCAATTTCGTCAATGTAGATGATGCCATACTGGGCGCGGGTTACGTCGCCGCCCGCCAGGCGCAACAGGTCGCGCACCATGTCCTCGACATCGCCCCCGACGTAGCCGGTTTCGGAAAACTTGGTTGCGTCCGCCTTCACAAACGGAACCCCGATCAAGTCGGCGGCGCTGCGGATCAGGTAGGTTTTGCCCACCCCGGTCGGGCCGATGAGGATGATGTTCTGTTTGGCGTAGTTGGGGCATTCCTTGCCCTCGAGGGCGAGGCGGACATGGTGATAATGGTCGCAAAGCGCCACGCTGAGGACCTTCTTGGCCTCGTCCTGCCGGATGACGAACCGATCGAGGTGTTCCTTGACCTCGCGCGGCTTATAGTCAAAGCGGAAAGCCTCCACGGCGGTTTCCTTGCCCGGCCCTTCGCCCCCCGGCTCGGGCCCGGCGGCGGGCTGGCCGCCCATTCCGCGGAATTGCTGGCCCAGCAGCTCCGCCATTCGCCGTTGAAACTCCTCCGGCGAGGGAATGCCACCACCCGGCTTATCCATAAAT
>JARKQH010000486.1 GCA_029974925.1 Verrucomicrobiota bacterium | reverse complement strand
TCGCAGATCGCCGCATCACTTGCGGAAACCGTAGGCATCACCAAGAAACAGGCGGTGCAAACCATCGAGGCGCTTGTCGCTCTGGCGTACAAGAACGCGAAAAACTCTTTCACCATCCCCGGGCTGGGCAAGCTCGTGCTGGTCAACCGGAAGGCGCGCATGGGCCGCAACCCGGCCACCGGCGAGCAGATCAAGATTCCCGCCAAGCGCGTGGTGAAGTTCCGCGTGGCCAAGGCGGCCAAGGACGCCATCCTCGGCGCGAAGTAATTCGAGCCGCAACAGTCGTTTCACGGGCGGGGGAATTTCTTCCTCCGCCTTTTTCGTCCCCTGACACCGCCGGTGCTGGGGGGGGAGGGGGCGGGAACAAGCCGGTCAGTCTTCAACCTCAAGCACCAAGGCGCCGGGCTCGACGCGAAGGCTTTTGACGCCGGGCAGCCCTTGGGGCCGGGCGCCCTCGCCCAGAATGGCCTGGCCGAGGAGGTTTTCGCCTTTGAGTCCGCCGAGCCAGGCTTTGGGCAGGCTTAAGCCAAAGACCGTCACGTCCTCAAGGACGGCATAAGGCCCGCCGGCGTTGCCCAGCGAGACGCGGAACCGGCCGCGCGCGCGGAACATCCGGCCTCCCCCGATGGGAAAGTCCTCCGGGATGGGCACGGCCAGGTAGGCATTGATGGCGTCCCGCCCGAACTCGAGCCGGAGGTTCTGGCCGAGGTCGGTGTTGGCATTGAGCAAGCCGTTGATTTCGCGTTCGGTCAGCCTCAGGACCTTGGAACCGGGGACATAGGGACGATCGGCTGCGGGCTCGGCGCGCCGGTCGGTGGCGGCCGCCGCGCGTGGGGTTTCATTTGCCTCGGCTTCACGCAACGCGTTGGCGGCCGGGGAGGCCACAGCGTTGCTCCGGTTGGCATCCGCGCCGCCGAGCGCGCGCAATTTTTCCTCGACGGCCGCTTTCTCCGCGGGGGACAGCACAACGGGCTTGATGGGGCGTTGCATCCACCAGAGGGTGATGGCGGCGCTGGCGACGACGATTAAAACGAAAGCCAGCAAGCCCCCCAGCACGTAAAGCGGCCAGCGGGTTTTCCGGGGGGCGTGGGAGGCCGGCGGGCCGGCGGGAGAACCTGGAGCGGGAGAGGGGGAGGGGTTCATGGGAGGAAGGGGTTGGAGGTTGAGGCCAGGTTCGAAGCGTTTTGGGATCGGCAGCGCGGGTGGGGCAGCCTGCCGGGCTGGCCAGGGCGCCGGCGGGAGCGCGTTTAGATGCGGTAGTTGAAAGTGGATTGGCCGGGCGGCTCGGGCTGGAGGAGGAAAGGCAGGCCGAGGGTCTGGCGCTCGAACTCATCGCGCAGCTCCCACCACAGCCGCTGGGGATTGCGGGACCAGAGCAGCACCCAAAAGCCGCCTTTGTCCAGGCCCCGGTTGGTTCGCCACTCATAATCCAGGCCGCCGAACCAGGTGAGATGTTTGAGGAATTCGTTGCAGAAAGCGGTTTCCAACCACACAAAATCCTCTTTGTCCGGGGACCAATCTCCGGACAACCGCTGGGAGCGGCGCCGGCGCTCGCACAGGGCTTCCCACTGCTTCTGGCCGTGGCAGGCTTCGACGCACCGCCGGACGAAGTTGCGTCCCTCGGCGGCCAGCGCGAGATGCGCGCAATGCTGGGCGGCCGGGGCCTTGCAAAAAGGGCAATACCTTTGGTTCACCATAGTGTGTGCATGCGGGTTCTGTGCGCAGCGATTGTCCTACCCCTGAACCGTCCCCCCGTCAAGCTCCGCATGGCTGCTGTCCGCCCTGGCGGCGCGGAAACCGGCGCGCCTTCTCCCCGAGGCCGCCCAGGCGTCCGGGGCAACGGCCCGCTGGCAGTGCTAAAACGCAAAATCCGGGCGTGACAAATCGGCCGGGACGTGGAAGATTTCGCGCCCTATGAAGATGTTGGTGTCCATTTTGAGTTTCAGTGTGGCCATGGGATTGGGCATGGCTCGCGCTGCCGAAGCGAAATCCGAAACCCAAGCGCCGAAACCGTCCGAAACCAAGCCAGAGACCAAAGCCATGACCACAAACGAAGTTGCTGTCATCAAGACCACGGAGGGCGAGATGGTGATCGCCTTTTGGCCGGAAGTGGCTCCCCGCACGGTGGAAAACTTCAAGACCCTCGCCCGCAAGGGCTTTTACGACGGCACCTGTTTCCATCGCGTCATCAAGGACTTCATGATCCAGGGGGGCGACCCCCTGACCAAGGACCCGGCCCAGGAAGCCCGCTGGGGCACCGGCGGCCCGGGCTACAACATCAAAGCCGAGTTCAACGACCGCCACCACGACCGCGGCGTCATCTCGATGGCCCGCTCTTCGGACCCCGATTCCGCCGGCAGCCAGTTCTTTATTTGCCACGGCAATCCCCGCTTCCTTGACCGGCAATACACCGCGTTTGGAAAACTGATCAAGGGCGACGACGTGCTCGAGAAGATCGCCACCACCCCCACCCACCCGCCGGACCGGCCGAACAAACGGATGGGCATCGAGAGCATCAAAATCGTTCCGGCCGACTCCATCAAGTAGGGGCCTGCGCCAGCCTGGCCAACGCCCGCGGTGAACCCGGCGCGAAAGGGTCTCATGGAACCTGAATCCCTGGCCGCCCTGCTCGTCGAGCTCGGCTGCCCCGCCGGCAAGTCCGCCGAAATGGCCGCCCAGTTGGACAAGCGCGCCCGCCAGCTTGCGGAACAGAAAAACCGTCCGTACGAGGAAGCCCTGGCCCATTTGCTCGAGCTCATGCGCCAGGGCTGGGCCGCCCGCGAGCGCGGCTTTTAACCCGCGTCGCCCATGATTCAGCCTTGGAAAAAGATCGGGTCCGAACTGATCGGCAACTTCCGCATCTTCACCCTTCGGTCGGACAAACGGGTGTCACCGCGGACGAACCGGGTTCACGATTTCTTCGTGCTGGAGTCAGTGAACTGGGTGAATGTTGTTGCGGTCACCCCCGACCGGCAACTGGTCATGATCGAACAATTCCGGCACGGCTCGGAAACCATCGAGCTGGAGGTGCCGGGCGGGATGATGGACCCTGGCGACGCCTCGCCCATCGCCGCGGGCCTTCGTGAACTGCGCGAGGAAACCGGCTACGAAGGAACCCACGCCCGCGTCATTGGCCAGGTCTTCCCCAACCCCGCCATTATGACCAACACCTGTTTCACGGTTCAGGTGGAGGACTGCCGCCTCACCCATCCCCTCCAGTGGGATCACTCCGAGGACTTGGTCACCCGCCTGGTGCCGATCGCAGAGGTTCCCCGCCTGGTGGCCTCCGGCGCCATCCGGCATTCCCTCGTCGTGGTTGCCCTCTACCACTTCGAACTCGGCCTGCGCGGCCTGCGACCTTGACCGGCTCGACGGGTCGCCCGGCGCCGGGCCGGCAGCCTGAGCCTACGGCTTGCCGCCGAAGCTGGCGTAATCGTCCAGATCGAGCAGATCGAACCAGGTCGAGATGTCGTCCCGGTGGGGCGCCACGCGGGCATGTTCGCTTTGGAAAAACTCGCGCGACTCGGTGTCGCTGGGCGCGCGCTGCTCGGCATGGGCCGACCAGGCGGCGATTTCCGCGTCGGTGCGCTTGTATTTGGCGTTCTGCCGGACCCACTCGAGGATTTCCCCGTCTCCCTTGCCGGCGGCAAGCTGTTTCCTGAGGTCCTCGAGGTCAATGCCCGTGAACGACAGAAATCGCTCATCGGTGGGGCAGCCGAAGTTGTATTCGCCCTGGGTGCCGGCCAGGGTGGCCCGGCCTTTGTCCAGCATGCGGGGCAGAATCACATAACCCCCGAGCCGGACTCGCGGGCTGCGGGGCGGACGCTTGGTCAAGTCAGGTGCGTTGTTCAGTGCCATAACATTCGTCTTGCGGTTGTTGGGTAACGTCTCAGGCAGTCCCGACGGGCCTGCCCGCACTCGTTTTAAGATGCCGCGGAATCACCGGAACGCAAGCGGGGGCTGGCGCGGTTGGCATCAGCGGTCCCTTGCGAACGGCCTTGGCCGGGTCAGCGAGGTGTTTCGTAGGGGTCCAGGACCACGCCCGGCAACAACTCGCTTTGCTTGAGAGCGCGGCGCCGGATTGCCACCTCGTCCGCCAGCGCCTCCGCGCTGCTGTAGGGAGTGAATCCCTTGGGAATGACAAACACGTCCGCCGGCGGCGGCTGAAGCCGGATTTTGGAAAGATTGACGTCGGTGTTGTCCAGCCCTTCGAGCGCGTGGATTCGCACCGGGAACCCTTCCAGTTCGCGCACCCGCCAGACCTCGAAGCGCGCCTGGGCGCCATCGGCCATCCGGGCGGTGACGGTGGCTGGACTGGCGCGCCAGCCTCCCACCGCCTGGGGGGGGCCCGCCTCCGGCGTTTCCTGCAAGTCGCTGTACCGCGTCCTGGCCGAAAGGGGCGCATAGCCCTGGAGGGCCTCGCACAAGAGATAACCCTGGTTCAGGCTGACGTCCCAAAGGAAACTGAAGCCCGGGTCCTCCCGCCGGTCCTTTTCCGCGGCCGTCGGGCGGGGGTCCAAAGCCAGGCGCAGCCAATGGCCCCGGCCCAGAAGCTGGCCGGTGATCCGGCCGGTGCGGTCGGCAAACACCCCGCTGGCCACAACCCGGGCGCTGAACCCCGCCCGGTTGGTGAAGGCGGTCGCCATCGGCCCGGCGACAAAAGCCGGCGGCTGGGGTGCGAAGACAATGTCGCGTTCGAACGTCAGGCGCCGTTCCGGTTCATGTTTGCATCCGGCCAGCGCCAGCGCCGCGCCCGCCCCGAACACAACCACCGCGACTTTTCGGAACCGTCGCCCGCCGCTGTTCATCATTGCCATGCTCGTACTGTGGCCGCTGCGGCGACCGCGTCAAGCCTGCCGCGGCCCGGGCGTGTGGACTTTCCTGACCACCCGCGCCGGCAGGCGCGGCGGGAACCGCTTGACCAGGGCGCAAATCAGCTTGTTGCTCCAGCCCGGGATGGCCACCCGCCGGCCCTTCATGGTGGCGTGGTACCCCGCCTCGGCCACCGCCCGCGCCTCCATGAGTGGCCAGGGGCGGTTCATGTGAATGTTCGCGCGGGTGAAAAACTCGGTGCGGGTCGAGCCGGGACAAAGGGTGGTTACCGTGACGCCGGTGCCCTCGAGTTCCTCCGCCAGGGCGTAGGAAAAGGAGAAGACGAAGGCCTTGCTCGCGTAATACAGATTCACCGTGGGGCCGGGCAGGAAGGCCGCCACCGAGGCCACGTTGAGCACCCGGCCGCGGCGCCGGGCGATCATCGGCTGCACGAACCGGTGCGTCAGTTGCACCAGGGCGATCATGTTGACCTGCATCAGGTCCGTCTGCACGCGCAGGTCCGACTCCGCAAAGTAACCGTAAAATCCAAACCCCGCGTTGTTGACCAGGATGCCCACCGGCGTGTCCCGCAGGGCTTCAAAGACCTCGTCCGCCGCGTTTGGGGGGGCCAGGTCCCGCGCCAGCACGCGGGCTTTGACGCCCGGCGAGCGCTCGCATTCGGCGGCCAGCTCCTTGAGCCGCGCCTCATCCCGCGCCAGCAGCACCAGGGAAAAACCGTGCGCGGCAAACACCCGCGCCAGTTCCCGCCCGATGCCGCTCGAGGCCCCCGTGATCAACACCCACTCGTCCATACGTCCCACATCGTTCCTGTGCGCATGGCGCCAGCTTGGGGTCAACCCGGGCCAAGTCCAAGACCAAAGTGGGAGGCGCGGCCTCATTGCAGAAAGTGAACCTCAGCCGCTTCCCACCCGGGGATGGCCGGTTCGAACTCCGGTGCGGAATCTCCGCCAGGCGCTGGGGAAAGACGGCTGGTGTGTGACCTGCCTGCCGGTGGACCGCGACCGCTTGCTCGGATTGGCAGGCAGGGGAAACGCGATGGCACTTGGGACGACGGTCGGGTCGTTGATGGGGGCTGGCAACGAGAGGGGAGTGTTGCTGCCGATCATGGAGATCAACGCAAGTCTCACCAGCGCAGTTCACGATATTCTCCCGGCTGCATCGAGGCAGCGGCAGCCGCCACCTCGAGCTGATGCCGTTGAATCTCGAACCAGTTGGTGGTGGGCAGAACCAGAACCGCCAGTTGGCGGCCGCTCAGATTCTGCTGGTGGCGCAGGTTTTGATCCGTGGTGATGAAGAGCTCGAACCGGCCTTCGGCAGCCCGCAACAGGTCGCCGTTCTCGAGGTTGGACCAACCCAGTTCAAAAGCCGTGGAAACCTGGTGGGGGACGAGCGCGTGCCGCAACGGGGCGGGCGTGCCTTGATCGAAAAGGATGCGCAG
Source organism: Verrucomicrobiota bacterium (assembly GCA_029974925.1). Classification (GTDB taxonomy): domain Bacteria; phylum Verrucomicrobiota; class Verrucomicrobiia; order Limisphaerales; family UBA8199; genus JARKQH01. The sequence goes on along the minus strand of JARKQH010000486.1, from coordinate 209 downwards.
GGGTTGCCGGCTCATGCGGCCGCCACAGCGAGGGACGATTCAGCAAACTTGAGAACCGCGAGTGCCTGCTCGCGGGTCACGCCCGGAAACCATTCGAGGAATTGGTCCACCGTCGCGCCGCCTTCGAGGTTCTCGAACAGCGCCTGCACCGGGACACGCGTTCCCTTGAACACCCAGGCGCCGCTCACCTTGCCGGGCACGCGCTCCAC
>JARKQH010000479.1 GCA_029974925.1 Verrucomicrobiota bacterium | reverse complement strand
GACCGGATGCCCCCGTTCGGATTGCAGCTTCGAAAGCGAAAAAGACATGGCCAGGGAGTCTGGTGGGAAGCAGAGGGTCCAGCCCACAGGGGGCAGAGGGTAACCGGAGGTCGCCAAGGGTAATGGGGGGCGACCTCCGGCTATGGCCCGAACCGCGCCCCCCGCTCTCCGTCCGAAAAAGACGCTTGGGAACCACCTGACCCTGCCAATCTGGCGCGCCAGGAGTCTGCCCCGCGTCCGCGTGCATGGGAGGACCGGCGGTGTGTGCGAAGTCGGCCGGAAGGACCCCGCTCCTATTGGCCGGAACGGTTACCGGCCAGGGTCGCGGAGATGGGCAGCCGCGCGCCGCGGGCTTTTGCGTCCCGGCTCGTGGGCGTCGTAGGCCTCGGGATGAAGGTAGGTGCCGCGTTCCTCAGCCGGTTTGGGTTCTTCGACGATAATCCGGTTGGTGTTGGCGAAGGGGTCGTGGCGAATGCCGGTAACCTGCCAGGAAACCTGGAGGCCCGAGACGCCGCCGGCAATCTTGAAGCGGTTGTTCCGGACCGGTTCGGCGATGTGGAGGTTGGGGGCGGGGGCGCCGATCGGGGTAAGCTGATACCGAAAATCGCGGTTCAGAGCCTCGAAGTAATCGGGCAGTTGAACCCACGCTTGGCCGTCATCGTTCAGAAGGACAAGGCCGTTGTAAATGTTCATCATGTCGGGGCTCTCAACGAAGGAGTGGCTGAGGAACTTGTTTTCGGGGTCCAGCGGATGATCAATCTTGAAGGAACCGCTGCCCTTGGACAGGGTGCCGGTGACCTGGACGTTGCCGCTGAAATAGCCCGCGTAGTTTCCCGAACCGGCGGCCGTCGTGGAGAAGATGCCGTACGAATTGCTGACGCCCGTCGAGCGCGCATAAACACCCCAGCGACCCGTGCTTTCACCCCAAACCCCAACACGGCGGGATTCGCCATAAACACCCGCACCGCCGTTGGTGGAGGAATTCTGGCCTTTGAGCCCATAAGCTATGCCGCATGGATCATAAGAGATGGCTTCAATGGCGGTGGAGTTCAGACTTTCGCCTTTGATGGCGATTCCTGAGCTGCTATAGCCGAACACGCCGTTGTTCGAAGTGCTGCTGCCGACCACCCCCCGCCCGGAAGAGGAGGTGCCGAACACGCCGGCGACACTGTTAATGGCCGGGCCGGCCGTGCCGGCCTGGCCAACCACGCCAGCTTCGCCCGGGCTTGTGGAAGTGGTGGAGGCCACCAAGCCGCTTTTCGACCCGGTTTGACTGATGGCGAGAAGGGGGTTGGAAGTGCTGATGCCGGTAATGGTCGAAGCGCCGACTGTTTTCACAAACCAACTGCTGTGGTAGCCATCCAGCAGATCGGCATCCAGGCCGGAGCCATCGCCATCGGCTGCCAAAACGATGCCCAGGACCTCGGTGTCACGCGTGACGGAGGCCGGGATGCGGGCGTCGGCCACCGTGCCCGCGTTCAGGTTGTCGGCATTACGCACAAAGGCCAGGTCCTGCCCCTCGAGCCGGCCGGCATTGGCGGCGTGGTGGGCATAGGGAGCGGGCACGAGCCGCTGGAGCGGGTTCAGGAGGGTGTAACCCACCGCTCCATTGGTGCGCACCTCGACCTGGAGCCAGTAGTCGCTTCCGTTGAAAACGTTGCCGAAGTCGAGGGCAACCCCAAAGAGTCCATTGCTGACCGGCACGGCATTGGTCAGGAACGGGCTGCCGGCGTAAAGGTTGCCGGAGGCATCGGTGGCGAGGCGGAAACGGAAGTCGAACACCCCCGAGGCGGGCATGCCGCCGATCTCCAGGCGTCCCTGGTAAGTAAAGGCAGCGCTCTGGCCCCTGGCGGCCGAAGGCTGAAGGTCGAGAATCGCGACAAGGCTTGCGCCGAGAACGGCGCCCAAGAGTTTGGTTTTGGTCATGGCAGGGGACATACGAGCTAATGAAGCAAAAAGTGCGTATCAGGGCTTTTGCAGCCGGTAGAAGCGGTTGCCCGCCGGGGGATTGATGATGAGTTGTTTTTCGTCGCCGACCACGGTGGCCGGAGTGGACACCTCCGTCCAACTGGCGGAGTTGAGATCGCTGTTTTGCTGGAGGATGAAGCCGGTCGAGGGATTCGGCCAGGCCACCACGACCGTGTTGGTCGTGGTATGAAAGACCCGAAGCCGTGGCGCGCCCGGCGTTTGAACGGCGGCGACGACGCTCCAAAACCCGCCAGTGAGGGTGTAATTGCCGCCGCTCATCGAGCCGGCGTCGGGCTGGCCGATGGTGCCGCTGACGGTGTAAACGCCGCCGGTGCTCGTGCCGCCCCCGCCGTCAATGGTGTACCAATCAATCGAATACTGCGCCGAGGCGGCGGAGCCGAACGCGCACAAAACAGCGCCGAGAAGCCACGACCGCATTCCGAGAGGGCGCCTGGCTGCCTTTTGGCGTAATGCCGATTTGGTCGGGTGGGTGAGAGGTTTGTTGGCCATTGGTTTTACAGAGGTCAGCTTCGTTCGCCAATGCATAGGGCAATGGGCTTCTGTCTCAATTCCGCCGGTCTCGAAGGGCCTCGAACTGGCGACTCAAACCGCCATTCCAAGCGCCCTTATCAGGCTGTACTGATTTCCTATCAGAACAGCAAAGATCATTCCAATATTATTTTTGACATCTTTATTAAATAATAGAATTAGTGCCGGCGGCGGTGACTGATTACGGTGCGCGGGGGGGGTGGGCAAGCGCGCCCTCGCACCGTCGAATCAACTGCCGGGCCGGGCCGGATCAGGCTGGACGGCGGCTGGGCGGCGGGCTAGTTGTGCGGCCATGCGCGCGGTTCCGATTGGTTTGTTCCGGCCCGTTGCCCGGCGGGCGCTGTTGTTTCTTGCGGCGGCCGCCTGGCTGGGATTGGCCCTGCCCGCCCGTCCGGCGCTTTTTATCACTCCGGCGGACGTGGAACGGGCGCGGGAGGGAATCCAAAGCAACCCCGCCTTTGCGAGCCTGGCGGAAGAACTTTTGGACCGCGCGCGGACGAATCGGATCGAGGATTTGCCTCGCTTGGAGCGCGAATGGTGGGAGGCGGCCCGAACGAAGCCCTGGGGTAGATTTATCCGGACATTTTCCATCACACTTTCATCGTGCCGATGAAGTGGGCGGACCTGGCCCGCGTCTGCGCCCGGGCGAGCCTGATCGCCCCGGCTTCCGACCAGGGATTGGCAGAGAAAGCCAGGCGCGCGCTGCTCGGCCTGGCGGACTACAGCTTCGAGTTCGAGCACTACGACGTCGGAATGAACTACACCCTTTGGGTCCTGGCCGCGCTCGAAGCCCGCGAGATTCTGCATCCCCGGCTGACGGCGGCCGAGCGGACGAAACTGGACGGGTTTTTGGGGCGTTACCTTGCCGCGCTGAGCGAGAACGACGACTACTGGGTTGAGCACGAGCCGGGAGGCAAACTCAACAACCATTACGCCTGGCACAAATTGGGCCTGGGCATGATGGGGCTGTTCCACCACCGGCCGGAACTGGTCGAACGCGCCCTGCGCGGTCCCAAAGGAGTGGAATACATGCTCGCTCAAGGATTCAAGGACGACGGATTGTGGCTGGAAGGCTCCATTCCTTACCAGTTGGCCGAGACGGCTCCGCTGGTGATCCTGGCGCGTATGCTGGAGCAGACCGGACATTCCGAAAGCCTGTTCCAATACCGCACGTCTGACGGCCGCAGCCTCAAACAAGCCTACGATGCTCTGATTCCGCTCCTGTTTCCGGACCGGACCCTGCCCGCGCTTGGCGACTGCTACGGCCGCCGCCCGCACCTCGCTGAATACCCGGAATGGGAAGTTCTCTACCGGCAGTTCCGCGAGCCGGCCTATGCGTGGTTGTTGGCAGACCGCGGCCGGCGCAGTCTGGATGCCCTGTTCCACGGCGTGACCGATCTGCCGGCGGCGCCGCCCCCACCCCAACCGGGCAAGGTGTGGCCGGAGATGGGTTACGTCGCCTTGCGGTCCGACGAAACGACCAACTACTGGTCCGGGCGCGGGTGGAGCGCGTTCGCCACGTTTTCCGGGCAAACCGTGCATGAGCACGCCGACAAACTCTCCCTCCTCTTGTATGGCGGAGGGCACCTTTGGCTGCCGGACTGTGAGGCTCGGCCCGCCGCCGAGCATGCCTTTTCGTCAGCGATCCAAAGAAACCTCAACCGCGAGACCCTCTGCCACAACACGCTTCTGGTGGACGGACGCAGCCAGCGCGTCCCCGGCCAACGGCTGCAGCTCCTGGAGTTCACCAACACCCTGACCCTGAAACGCGCCAGCTTTGGCGACCTCGACGGCCGGCTTTACGACGGGGTGCGCCAGCTTCGGACGGTGGCGCTCGCCGAGGACTACGTGCTTGATTTTTTCCAGGTGACCGCCGCCGGCAAGCGCGAGTTCGCCTGGATGATCCACGTGGCCGGGGTCGCGGCCGGTGGGTCGGATCATCCAACCCACCCGGTCGCCCTGCCCCAAACCGCCCCTTGGTCCTATCTGCTCGATGCCACAAGCAGCGCCGCCGCCGGCGGAGAGCTCTGGGAGTGTTTCTCCCACGGCCGGCAACACTTCAGAATGGACCTGCTCGCTGACGGGCCGGTGGAAGTCATCCAGTGCGGTTTTCCGGTGGAAGACGGCCCCGGGGCGCAGACAATCCCGATGCGCCTGATCCAGCGACGAAGCGACCGGGCCTGGTTTCTGGCGGTGTACCGGCTGGCCGGAAAAACGGCGGAGCCGGCCAGGTTGACGGTAACGCCCCTCTCGACGAATCGAATGGAGATTACGGTCCGGCTGGGGGCGCGGCAGGCCGTTTACGCTCTTCCACGGTTGTAACCCCGCCGGACGCACTCGCCCCGGCAAGCCGTGACAGGTTTAAGCACTTGGGTGGCCGCTTTGCCCCTGCCGTCAAACCGGGCGGCACGCCCCCCTTCCTTCTTCGGGCTGACCGCCGAACCGACCGATGCAAAATCCTGTCCTCCGGGAGCTTTCCCCGATGCTCCACCCCCGCCACGGGCTCGAGGCTTGCCGGGAGCTCCTGCAACGCCTCGACCAACTCTCCTGAACAAACTGCGAACTGCTCCGCCGCAGCGCCCGCTTTGCGGTCGTTATTTGGAATCCCATGGTTCGTTCAGCCTCGCATCCCAGTATTTGGCTTTGTTCGGAATCACGAACCGGACCCCACCTCTTGGGTCCGGCACATCCCCGGCGTAGCGCGGGATGACGTGAATATGTGCATGCATCACGGTTTGCCCGGCTGCCTCGCTTACATTGATCCCCACATTGTAACCGTCGGGCTGAAAATCCGCATCCAGCCTGATGCGGGCGCGCGCAAGCAGTTCAAGAGCGGAGGTTTGTTCGCTCGAGGTGAGCGCCAGAAAGTTCGGCTCGTGACGAAATGGAATCAGCAGGAGGTGGCCCTTGCTTACCGGGTAACGGTCCCAGCGGGCGTACCACAGTTCATTGCGGAGCACAATCTCCGTGTCGGCCGGCAAACAAAACGGGCAGGCAGCATTCATTGGAGGGCTGGGTCTGGAACAGCAAGCACTTGGACAAACTCCGCGATCACTTGCAGGTCGGCGTCATCCTCGGGCGTGAATTCGAGGATGGGAAAAGCGGCGCGATCCGGGTTGTCTGGCTTGAGCCGGATCCGCACGTGGCGCCAGCTCTCACCTGAGGTTGTCTTTTCGCTCTCGTAACGTTTCACCGTATATCCTCCGCCGGTCTCGGGGTCCGTAAAGTCGCGCTTCTGCACCAGCAGGACCCGGTTTTGTCGGGTGCCACTGACACCCGCGCGAAACACACAGTAGGCGCCGTCGCGAATGGTCGGTTCCATGGACCTCCCAATGACCCGCGTGACGAAAAGCCCCGGGCTGAGGGGCCCGGCGTATCCCAGTCGCCTGACATTCACCCAGCCCTCCGGCTCCGGCTCGTAGCCCTGCCTGAAGCCGCCCGCTGCGATAGCCAGCGAGTAGAAGGGAACGTGGTCAGGCGACGGTTCGGCCTCGCTGTCAGTCGGGAACCGCTCCACGACAAGCCCCCCGCTGAAAGGCAGCCGCTGAAAGCGATCTCCGGTTGCCGGCTCGATCGTCGGGCTCCGACGCGGCTCGGGCAGGACTATGAGCGAAGGGAGTTTCCAGCCGGTTTGGAAGCCTTGGTTTGCGGCGATTTGAGCCTGGGAGGTCATCACCTCCCGATACTTTGCGTATAGCCCATCTTCGCCGAGTGTGAGCAATTCCTGAACATCCATTTTGAAGGTCTCGGTGTAATCCTCCAAGAGCCTTGGCCTGGCGCTGGCCACAGCAATTGCTCCCGCATGAAGTGAGACCATCCTAGGGAGGTAGGTGTCGAGGTCGGGGAGTCTGTCACCCTTGCTGGAATTCGTGGTCGCGTCAACTGGAGCGAGATTCCACATGAGATCGTGGGCAACGAAACTCCAAGGCAGGAAATGGTCTATGGAGAACCTTTCGGCAAGCGGCTGGCCGGAATAGATGTCAGAAAACCGTTCTGCGCTGCCGGCTTTCTGGAAGCCGGCGCGCACAAACTGCCAAAACTCCCGGGCGAGTCTGAGGTCACGATCCGTGGGAGCGGTCAGTTTGTTTACGATTCCTGGCACATTGGGGTTCCGGTTCTGGAGATACTGAGCGAAGTGGTACTCGGTAAAGGCTTGGATTACACCCAGATTATCCAGTAAAAAGTTGCGCCAAGAGGTATTGAGATGAACTCGTTCTGCGTCCAGCCAGTACGGCGCAGGCAGCGGCCCGTTCTGGCTGGCTTGGGCGAGCTGCGCAATAAGCCGGTCCTTGTCCGAATCCTTTCGCCCCTCAAGCTCGTCCTTGAACCAAGGGGAGAGAAAGCGCGTCGGCACGTAGCGCCTGAAGTGGGTCAAAGCCTCTTGGACTTGTGGCGAGCCAGCCACGAACTTGCGGATCGCCTCGGGTTCGGCATCAGGCGGCAGGAATGAGTGTCCGCGGATATTTAAAACAACCCTCTGCAACTTGTCTCTCAGCCCAAGCGAGAGGCGGAAGAAGCAGACTGGGTGCCACGCAATCGTGGCCATTTCGCTTAGGAGGTCGGCGAGCGGGATGTCGCCCTGCTTTGTCCGCCGGAGCTGCGAAAGAAGGGCAAGGAACCAGACGAACTTATACGAGGTGGTTGTGTCGCTAAAAACCTGTCCCAGGTAAAAGGTCTTCTCGGGATAACGGTGGGACAACTCTTTGAGCATGGCTGACGTTCCCCCTCGCTCACCGCCCACCGCAAGACTTCGAACCCTTGCGGGCAATGCGAAACTCTGCTTGGTCTGTCGCGACCAAGACGCGGAGTGCTTTGTCCAACGCCTGGCGCGGGCCCTCCTCGCATTCAGGCTCCTCCAGCCCCAGGAGCGCACATTCACTGGTGTTGTCGAGGTCCGTGTCTCTTGCCGCCTTGGCGGGGGCTGAGCTGGTGCCGACTTTGGGTATGCTCGGGTTGCCGGCTCCTTTGCCCTTAAACGGGTTGTCCCTGCAAGAAAGCACTGAAGGCGGGGCCGACTTGAGGGAGCTGCGCTTCATGAGGCTGTGACCGCTCCTGAGTTGTTCTCCAACTTTCTCTCTGAAGAAACCTTCAACCCCCTTTGGCGTGCGTATTCCTGCGCCCTGAAGCCTCTCGGTGACAGGGCTTTTCTCCCGGGCGATTTCTAATGTCCGATCTCTCATTTCCTGTGCTCAGTCGTGCTTTTTCGGACTCGTTCAAATATGCAGGGAGCTTGACCGGGGCGGCAAGCATGAGTTGGTATTGGTGGAGAAAAACCGGGGCAGATTGGCCTTGCCGGGTTCCCAACCGCTGCTAAGTTGTCTGGGCGGAGCGCGACCCGGCTTCGTTTGACCCTATGCAGACGTCCAGAGAGATCGGTTACAACTCGAAAGTCGAGGGTGAAGTGGTCGTCACCCAGCTTGACGCGGCGCTGAATTGGTGCCGGAAGAACTCGCTTTGGCCGATGCCGATGGGTTTGGCTTGCTGCGC
>JARKQH010000076.1 GCA_029974925.1 Verrucomicrobiota bacterium | reverse complement strand
CCCCACTGGCGCAATTTCTTCGAGGACGGGAAAATCGTGGACCTGTATCCGGAACCCGACCGCATGGCGGCCGAAGCCAGGAAGGTTGGCGAGGACCCCGCCAACGTTGAGCGGTTCCTGAAATACTCGGCCGGGCTCTATGACCTGGTCAACGCGGGTTACTTCGAGCAAGGGCTGGACACCTCCAAAGAGTTCGCCCGGTTTTACGGCCTCTGGAAATTCCCCAAGTTTGACCTTTTCCGCACCATGCACGGTGGGGTGAAACGCTTCCTCCGGACGACTTACATGCAGGATATCTTCGACTACTTTATCAAGTACGTTGGCTCGTCCGCCTATCATGCGCCGGCGTTTATGAACTGCCTGCCCACCATCCAGTTCCGCTACGATCTCTGGTATGTGGACGGCGGCCTCTACGGCATCGCCTTGGGACTCGAGAAGTTCATGGCTGAACTCGGGGTCCAGGTTCGACTCCAAAGCGAGGTCACCCAAATTCGAACCCAAAACGGCCGGGCAACCGGCCTGGTCACCCGCGATGGCCAGTTCCACCCCGCCGACATTGTGGTCTCCAACATGGAAGTGGTGCCGGCTTATGCGCAATTGCTGGGCGCGGACCCGGAATTCCTGCGCTCTCTGGACTACCTCGAACCCGCCTGCTCGGGATTGGTGCTCGAACTGGGGCTGGACTGCCAGTATCCCCAGCTCGCCCACCATAACTTCTTCTTCTCCCGGCATCAGCGCGAGCATTTCGACACCGTCTTCCGCAAACGCGAGCTGCCCCCCGACCCCACCATTTACCTCGTCGCGGCTTCCCGAACCGACCCCACGGTCGCCCCGCCCGGCTGTGATTGCCTGAAGATTTTGCCCCATATTCCTTACATTGACGACCGGCGGCCACTGCCCCGCGACCAATACCTGGCCTTCAAGGACCGCGTCGTGGACAAGCTCGAACGCATGGGCCTGACCCATCTTCGCCAGCACATCGTCTTCGAGCATTGCTGGACACCGCTGGACATCCGCGAGCAGTACTATTCCCACAAGGGCTCGATTTACGGCGTGGTCAGCGACCGCTTCAAAAACCTTGCGTTCAAAGCCCCCAAGCAAAGCACCCAATATCCCAATCTCTTTTTCGTCGGCGGCTCGGTCAATCCCGGCGGCGGCATGCCCATGGTCGTGCTTTGCGGGCAGAATGTGGCCAAAAAGGTCGTCGCCTGGGACCAACACTGAGACGGGTCGTCACCTTCCCCTCCCCCGCCTCCGCACCGCTCCACGCTGCCGGCGCCCCTGTCACGCACGCCTTCCCACACGCGAAAGCCGGCCCCGCCATGCTCCCCCGCGCAACCGGGCGTGGCGGAAGGATTCCAACCAGCCCGCTGCTTTGTAATGGCCCGGCGTTTATCAGCGCTTTAAGTTCCCGCCAAACTTCAAACTCAAGCCAACGATGGAAAAGAAGATGCAATTCAACGAGGCGGCGGACGAGGAGTGGCCGATTTGTCCGCATTGCAGGAAGGAGCTCCGGGAACTCAAGCACCGGAAACGCGGCTGGTTGGTCACCCTCACGGTCTTTTGGTGTCCCCATTGCCGTTGTCTCCTGAGCACTTCCGCCACCTTCAACGGCTAGGGGATCCTCCACGGCCGGTTGCGTGGCGGCGGAGGAGAAACCCGGAAAGGGCCAAAGTGGAACGCGGTTCACCCGCGCGGTGGCTCGTACCGGCGCAGCCCCAAGAGCGACTTCCTGCCGTCAATTAAAGCCGCGGGTGACGAATCAGGGAGCCAGGAGTTGAATATCCCCCAGCCGATACCGCCGTTGCCCGTCGCCACCGGCCAGCGGCAGTTCGATCACCGGCGTGCCGTCGCGTCGTCCGACCGAAACAAACACCTGGTAAGTGCCCGGGGCGGTGGCGGGGGCGATCGCGCCGACCGTCAGTTTGCAGGAGCGCGAGACGACCGGCGCCTGGCCCGGCGGCCCGGGTTTGAGGTCGCGGACATTGAACCCTTCATCAACCAGGACCGCCACCATGCCGGCCTTGTCATCCTTGAGCGTGAGCGCCACGAAGCCGCCGGGATAACAGGGCGCGACGCCCGCATTGGCCCAGGCAGCCTCCACCGTGAAGGGCTGCCCGAGGGTGACGCGGGCGGGCCAGGACAGCCGCCGGAGCTGCAACCGGTACCCGAGACGGCGGTTGATCGCATCCACAGTGGCGCGGGTTTCAGCGAGCATTTCGCGCGGCCACCAGTGGATCGTCAGGTAACTGGCGTGGTATTCCTCCACCGCTTTGATCAGCCAGGAACCGTCGCCCCAGGCGCCCCGCGCTTTGGACGCGCCGTAGTGCTCATGCTCGACGATCACCGGGGTCTCGGGCCAGAACGGCTGCGCCATTTTGGCGTGAAACCACGAGCGCGGGGGCGGCTGCACGCAAATGCTGTCGTCCCGCAGCGTGATGCCTTTGGACCGCGCATACTCCGTCAGGGGCTGGGGTCCGTCCGCGCTCTCCGGCCCGGTGACGTCGTCAATGAGGGCGAGGCGGGTGCGGGGGAAACACTCCAGGTGCATATCCATGTGGCGGCGCACGATGACATTGGCTTTCTCCTGCGGCACCTGGCTGCTGCCCCCGGTGTGTCCCTCACCCCACATGCCGTACGTGCCGATATCAATGAACGCGACATCGGGGTTGCCGTCATAACGCGCGGCCGCCGCCAGCAGAAACTTTTTGAGCTTGGCCAGGAAAACCGGGTCGTCAAAAACAGGGTCCCACAGCCGGCCCTCCGGGTCCGGTCCTTTGCCCCAGGTGTAGAACACCCCCTGCGCGCCCGCCTTTTTCACCCACTCGGGCGTGGCGAACGGCATCCAATTCTCCGAGCAGGTGAACCGGAAGGCCACCCGCTTGCCTTTCGCAATCCACCGCTGGGCCGGGGTGTCGAGCAACGCCCAGTTGAACCGGCCCTCCTCCGGCTCCAGGAATGCCCAGGGAATGCGAAAGTAAACCGTCGAGAGGCCCGGCCAGTCGTCCACCGTGTCGGAGGGTTCAAGCTTGGAGCCGTAGTTCTGCGGAACATTGGAATAGAACATCAGCGTCCACCCCATGTCCGGATTCACCAAGGCCGCGCCAGAGTCTTCCGGGCTCACCGTGACGGTGTCCGCCGCCATTGACGCCTGCGCCACCAGCAAAATGGCGCCCGCCCACAGAATCGGTTTCATTCCCGCCAATTCTTGTTCGAATGACCCCTCAAGCCAAGACTCAATCACCCGCGCGGCGTCTCGCCAGATTCATCTCACTCATCTCGCGCCGCCTATCGCGCCGAGCCCCCCCAACCACCAGCACACAACGGAACCCGAAGTTGTAGAGGCGATAGTAGGGGCCGTGGCGGTGGCGCAGAGAGGAAAGCAGGCTCTTGCGCTCGCCACTGGCCCAAGACCCGCCCCGCAGCACGCGGTTTTCATCGTACTGGTCGTAGCGATCCTCACACCATTCCCACACATTCCCGCCCAGATCATACAATCCGAACTGATTCGGCTTGAAACTGCCCACCGGCGACGTGGTCGCATACCCATCGTCATAACCTCCAATAATCCAGTTCCTTCCAAAGCACTTGGCTGCGGTCTCGTCGGCATAATTCCCCGCGCCGCGCGGCGGCGGCCATTCTGTTCCCCACGGATATTGGCCTTCGATCTTCCCATCATTATCTTTCGGTGTGCCGCTCCGTGGTTCGTTCAATCCCACCGCCACACTCCACTCCCAATCCTTCGGCAGACGATAACTCTGGCTCGGGCCCAGCCGACCTTCGTTTCGCTCCTTCCGCGTCAGCCACTCACAAAACCTTTCCGCATCTTTCCAACTCACATTCACCACCGGGCAATCCTCGCTCGGAGTCACTCTCTGGCCCCGATAAACCGGGTTTTCCCAGCTCCGTCTCACGCCGCGGACTCTATTAAACCATTGAACAACCCATTGAAAAACGTCCATGCCAAGAGAAACCGGCTTCTCCCAGCTTTCGTCCACAGCAGGATTGGCCCGGGCATACGTCGCGTAGTCCTTGACGCGTGTCTCCCAAATGCAGAACAGGACGTCGGTGCCGGGCACCGGTACGAACTTCATCCCCAAGCTGTTCTCATACGGCGCACCCAATCTCGGAAATCTGACGGCGGGAGCTGGCGGGGCTTTGGGAGGAATTAGGGGACCTTCCTTCGGCAGGTCGGCAGGGAAAACTTTGTGCCGCGGTTCGCCACCGACTGGTTGGGGAATCTTTCGGGCAAACGCTTCGAGGCCGGGAGGGGAAACTTTGTGCACCGGTTCGGCAGGCCGCCGCCGTTTTTTTTGGGCTCCGCCATCGAGCGCCTCGACAAACGCGCCGCAGCTCGAAAACCGGTGCGTTCGCTCTTTGCTTAACGCCCGCGCGAGCGCGCTCCAAGCCGCGTCGGGCAACGTTTCAATCGGCTCGGGTTCCTCGTGCAACACCGCCGCTCGCAGGACGCTCTCTTCATGACTTTCAAAGGGCAGCCGCCCCGCCAGCAGCTCGTAGGCCATCACCCCCAAAGCGTACTGGTCCGTCGCCCCGTCCTGACAGCGCCCGCGCCATTGCTCGGGGGCCATGTAGGGCGCGGTGCCGGCGACGCCGTATCGGACCTGGCTCACCCGCGACAGGCTGGTGTGGATCTGCGCCGCCAGACCAAAGTCCAGCACCTTGACCAGTCCGTCGCCCCGCACCATCACGTTCGAGGGCTTGATGTCCCGATGGATGATCTTTTGCCGATGCGAAAAATCCAATGCCTCGGCCACCTGCCGCAGGACCGGCAGCAGCTCAGCCAGCTCCACGCGCCCGCCGCGCCGCCTCTGCCACCGCCGCAGGTCCACCCCCTCGACGCACTCAAGGATCAGGTAGTAATCCCCGGTCTCGGCATCCTGCTCGAGGGTTCTGACCGCCGCGATGTTCTGATGAATGAGCCGCGACACCAGTTGAAAGTTCTCGCGGACTTGCTCCATCTCGAAGGGGTTGCAGGATAACTCGGGCGGCAGCGCCTTGAGGGCGACGTGGATCCCGCCCACCTCGTCCCGGCAGCGATAGACCACCCCCATCCCGCCCCGCCCCAGCTCGCCTGCCACGCGATACCGGTCGAGGATCAGGTCACTGGCCTTGAACCGGCGCAGGAGGGGGGCGGCTCGCCGCGCCGCAGCATGCACCGCCCCGCAATTCGGACAGGGCGCAGACTCATCCACCAACGCCGTTCCACACCTCGAGCAATACATGACTTCCCAGCGGCAGGCAGGCTACAAAACTGGCCGGCTTCAAACAAGCCAAAAGCCCGCCAACAACCCGGTAAGAGCGGCAGCCGGCGCCGGAACGAGACCAGAGACCAGAGACCAGAGACCAGAGACCAGAGACCAGAGACCAGAGACCAGAGACCAGAGACCAGAGACCAGAGACCAGAGACCAGAGACCATGGACCGGAGACCATAGACCATAGACCGCGAAGCCGTGTGTCGCTGCTGTCCGCCTTCGCTCGAACGCGCCACTTGGCGATGGCGGCTCGCCGGGGACTGCGCGCCCTATCCCGCACCGCAGCCTCCTGGCCGGGATGCGGATTGGCATCCAGCCGGATTCAGGCAGTTGGCTTGACCACAGATGGCGCATGGACAAACGCGCGAGAACATTGCCGCCAGACGGCGCGCGGAGGTAACTTGACACCCCGGTTGCCGTCGGGTATCACCCCGGCAGTATATGCCAAGCACTGACGCCGTTATGAAAACCTCCAACCCGAGCCTGACACGCCGCGATTTTCTCAAAACCGCCTCCCTGGCCGCCGGAGCCATCGCGCTGCCGACATTTATTCCCGCCTCCGCCCTGGGCGGAGCGGGCAAGGCGCCGCCCAGCGAACGAATCAATCTGGGCCTCATTGGGTGCGGCGGCATGGGCACCAGCAACCTGAACATTTGCGCCCGCGAGCCGGACGTGGCGGTCACCGCCGCCTGCGACGTGTGGGACGCGCGGCTGGAAACGGTGACGGAACGCTTCAAGGGCAGTTGCCGCGGCTACAAGGATTACCGCGAGATGCTGCAGCAACCGAACCTGGACGCGGTCATCATCGCCACCCCTCCCCACTGGCACGCGCTCCAGGCCATTGCGGCCTGCGAGGCGGGCAAGGACCTCTATCTCCAGAAACCGATGACGCTGCACCTGGGCGAGAGCCTGGCCGTGCGCAACGCGGTGAACCGCCACCGGCGGATTTGCCAGATCGGCACCCAGATTCACGCCAGTGAAAACTACCGGCGGGTGGTGGAAATGGTCCGGTCCGGAAACCTCGGCCCGATCGGAACGGTGCGAACGTTCAACGTCATGAATCAACACCCGGACGGCGTGGGCAGGGTGAAGGACAGCCAAACGGCGGAGTCGCTCGGGCTGGACTGGGATTTGTGGTGCGGCCCCGCGCCCTTGTGCCCGTTCAACCGCATCCTGGCCCGTGATTCCTACAACCACGGCTCGTGGATGGCTTACAGCGGCGGCTGGACGCCGGGCATGGCGCCCCACATTATTGATTTGCCGGTGTGGGCGCTGGACCTCGGCTTCCCGCTGGTCACCAGTTCCACGGGCGGCCGCTACTTCCTCCAGGATGACGGCGACGCCTACGATCACCACGAAGTGCTCTGGCAATATCCCAAACTCACGATGACCTGGATGTCGTCGCTGACCAACAGCTACGGATTTGACCTCCACGGCGAGCCCAAGCCGCAGCGGCGGCTGGGCATTTACTTCCATGGGGCCAACGGCACCCTCTACGCCAATTACAGCCAGTTCAAAATCGTCCCCGAAGGGGACAAGATGAAGGACTGCGTCGAGCCGCCCAAATCCATCCCCCCTTCCCCGGGCCATGAGCGGGAGTGGCTCGACTGCATCAAGTCGCGCCAACCGCCAAGCTGCAATCCCAACTACCACGTCCGCGTGGACATTCCGATTCTGCTGAGCCTGCTGTCGCTGAAGCTCGGGCGCTCGATCCGGTTTGACCCCCAAAAGGAGTGGATTGTCGGCGACTCGGAAGCCTCGAAACTGGCCGTGCCGAAATACCGCCCGCCGTGGAAATTCCCGAAGCAGTACCTCAAGGCGTGAGCAGGCCGGGCTACGCCCATTCACACAGGCTCTCGACATAAGCGGCGGAACCGTCCCGCAGCCAGCCGTCGAGTTGCGCCTGGTCCTTGAGCTGCTGGCCGCGCAGGCGCGGCACCACGACAAACCGGGATTGGACCTCCGGCAGGGCCGTCATGTCCACCCACAACTTCTCGAACTGGGTGACGGGGAAGATGTCCTCCTGGCCGTGTCCCCAGCGTTTCTTGACGTCCTTGAGCGTAATGTAGGTCGGCATTTTGGCGGCCAGGGCGCGCACGGCGGCCAGCACCTTGGCGGAATCGGCCAGGTCGGACCGGCTCAATTCGAAGGCTTGCAGCAACCGGTCCACATCAATCCAACAGGTGTTGGAATTATAGTAGGCAAGTTCGAACTCGACCTGCTCGCGCGGCATCGCCAGGCCCTCGACCAGCCGGACCCGGCCATTGACGCGCGCCAGGCCGCCGACCCGGTCCTCGAGCCGGCGCAGAATCACCTCAAAGCTCAGGCAGGCGCCGCTCAGGATGTGCCCGCCCAGCAAGGCGGGGGAAACCTCCGCCCCGAGCGTGTCAATGTTGTGCAGCATGAGGTACTTGAGCCGGGGCCGCTCCTCGAGCAGCCGGCGCAGCACGCCGTTGCGCATCAGGTTCGGCACTTCGAACCAGTGCCCGACCGGGTGAAGGCATTGCTGGGGCAGGTTGTCCGTGTAGTCGCTGGCTTCCCCGGCCGCCCGCGCCCACCCGATCAACGCGTGCCGCAGGCTGTCCCGGACCTTCTGCTGCTGCTCGTCCAGCATCTGCTGCGGCAACTCCTCCCACATGAACCGCAGGTCCCGAACCGTCGGGACCATCCGGAGCCCGACCGACCTGCCGGGCGACAAAAACAGCGGTCCCTCGTACCCATAGCTCTGGTGCCGGGCCAGGAATTCCTCGATGGGCTGATGGGTCAGGTAGCTGGTGGTGAACACGTGCGGAATCGGAGTCTGGACTTGCCGCGACACGCGCCGGCTTTTGGCCAGGTGAACTTCAATGAACGTGCGATGTTTTCCCCCCAGACGGCAAAACGGGTGCAGGGCCTTGACCACCCCCGCGCCCTGGGTCCAGCGGCTGCCGGAACCCGCCGCCATCGTCACCACCGCCACTTCGCCGTTCCTCAGGGCGGCCAGCCCCGCCGCCTCCCACTCCCGGCGGTTCTCCCGTGCCGGGTCCGCCACGTCCGCCGGCCCGACATTCTGAATCACCGCGCGGGCCGGCAGCCGGTTCTGCGCCAGACCAATCCGTCCCTCTTTGAGGTCCGCCCGGATCTGCTCGTGCTGGATGGGATCGAACCCGTTTTGCTCGAGCAGCGACGCCAGGTCCGGCCCGCCCCCCGCCTGCGCCTTGCCGCGCGGCAACATCACGTCAAATAACGTTTGCACCACCCCGCTGAGCTCCGGCCGGGTCCGGCAGGCCTGGCCAAACTTGTCCAGTTCCGCGCGCCGCACCGCCGACAGCGACCGGCGGTCCTGCCGCAGCAGGTCCGGCACCGTGAGGGTATAATAGGCCGCCGGCAGCAGGGCGGCCTCGTCCTCCAACAGCTCCGCGCAGGTCCCCCGCTCGTTGATGGCGAAATCGTACACGACCGGCTCCATGGCGAAGGGCAGGGCGTGTTCCAGCTCGCGCTTGGTGCGGGACATGATCTGCTGGAGGCGTTCCTGCGCGCGGGCTTTTTGCCCGGGCGCCACGATGAATCCCATGCCGCCGCCGGACATGCCGCCCAGCATCCAGAAGCCCCAGAACGCCTCGCCCAGCTCGGCCCGCACGCGTTCGATGAGCGTTTCGGTAAAATAGTTCGAGGCCCACGGAATGATCGTCTGGATCGGCTGCCGAAAATTGCGGGTGGTCGCGGCGCCGATGGCGCGAATGTCCCCCTGCCGCAAGGCGGTCAGAATCTCGTCCAGGATTCCCAGCATGCTTTGGCGCGCGATCCATTCCTTTTCGGAGCGCAGCAGATATTTTTCGGTCACCATCTCGAGGATCGGCCCGACGTTCTGCGCCATGCCGCCATGCACCAGCACCAGGCTGTCCTGCAGTCTGGCGCGCGTTTCGGGCGAGGCATCGGCGGCGTCCAGAATGCGGTGCGCCGGCATCAGCCGGCCCCGGCTGATGCCAAATTCCGGGTCCTCCTCCCCCGCCAGGACCCCTTCGATGAGTTTCATCCCCGGCCAGACCCCGCCCGAATCCTGCCAGCCGCCGCCCGAGCCGCCGAGCCCCTCGCCCAGGAGCGCGCGAGCCAGCACCAGCCGGCGTTCATGCTCCTGGAGCGGGCCGGTCAGCGAGGCGGCCTGGCCGGTGGCGCGCATGCAGACACTGACCAGCGCCGCCAGCAAGGTGGTGGAAACCGCCAGGCGCGACCCCTTGGGAATGTCGTTGACGCGGCTGACAATTTCCAAACCGCGGCCGGGACCGAGAAGGCGCGCCAGCAGCGCCGCCAGGCTGTGACCCGAACCCTCGATTCCCGGCGGGACAATCCCGGCGGCAATCACCGCCGCCTTCAACAGACCCAAGTAGTCCTTGGCAAAGTCGAACACGTCCGCCAGGTGGCTGAGGTCGGCGCAGGCCCCGAGGTCCACGCTCACCAGCCGCAGGACGGGCTCTTCGATGACCCGCAGGTAAACCTCGACCGGCGGGCGCGGCGCCGCATCCCGCCCATGAACCCCCAGGTCAATGGACACGTTCAACACCTTGGCGCCCTCGGGAAAATCCATGCCCAAAAAGAAAATGTCGCTCCAGCCGCAATGCGTCAGGTCCATCCGCACCGGCGTGCATTCCCGGAGAATCGGATAGGTGCCGTCCCGCCCGGGCCGCAACAGCTCGGGGCGCAGCCGCAAGGGCTGGTCCGCCGGGTGCCCCATCCGGAACATCCACTGGTTCCCGCGCACCGACCGCACGCTGCGCCGGACCTGGTCGGCGAGGGTTTGAAAACCCAGGCGATGGTACGCCGCCGCCAGCGCGCTGGAAATGGCGTCGCTGGGCCCCTCCTTCGCCTGAATCGCTAGGAAAGACTCGATGGCCTCGGCAAATCGGCGGTGCAGCAAATGCTCGTAGCCGCTGAACGGGATGAGCGCATGCGCGCCGGCCGCTCCGCCTGCCTCGAGGAGGGGCGGCAGATGAAACCGGTGGATGGCGTAAAGGAAAAAAAGCGCCCGCACCCGTTCATAAAGATTCTCGCTCTGCCGGCGAAACGCCTCCAGCCGTTCGCATTGCCGGAGCAGCTCCGCCGCGCCGGCCCCGGCGCAGGCGCTCTCCAGCGACCGATGACGAAGCTTTGGGTCTGTCGCCGTAATGATTTCGACCAGGTCCGGCATAAGGCCCTCGCTCATTTCAATTCCCGGCGCGCCAGCAACTCCACCAGGCCGGTCAGCACTTCATCCCGGTCCTCGCCCTCCAAAGCCAGGGCCAACTGGGCGGTCAACAGCCCGTATTTAACCCCAATGTCATAACGCCGGGCCCGCAGCTCGCACGCCAGCACGCGCTCGCGGCCGGCCAGACGGTTCAGCGCCGGCGTCAGATGCACCGGCCCCCCCCGCGCCGCGGCAATCTCCTCGTCCAACAGGCCCATGACCGCCGCCGTCAAAACGTGCATGCCAAAAAAACAGAGGTAATGCCCCGCCCTCAGCCCGGGCACGATGAGCTTCTGCTCCGCCTCCGTCGGCGTGGGCTTCTCCAGCACCTGCAACACCTCGTAAAGCCCCGGCCGGTTCGGAACCAGCCTCCCCCCAACCGCGCCGTAATACGGCAGCTTGCTCTCGTGCGTCGCCTGCACCGCCGACACGGCGCAATGCTCCTGCGCCGCGATTTCAACCAGTTGCTGCGCCGCGCGCTTGGCTCCGGCGTGGACATAAAGATGGTCTCCCACCAGCAGCAGAAAAGGCCGGGCGCCCGCAAAGTCGCGCGCGCACGCCACCGCGTGACCGTAGCCCAGCGGCTCGGGCTGCTCGACGAAGTGAAGCCGCCCCCCCTGGCTCCCGGCCGCGCTGCGATACGCCGCTTCATCGCCCGGAGCGACGACCACACAGATTTCGTCAATGCCGGCTGATTGAATCTCTTCGATCAGAATTTGCAGGGCGGTCTTGGCCGCGCCATCCCGGTCAACGAGGGTTTGCAGGGGAAGAGTCCGCTGGGATTTTCCCGCGGCCGTGATAATGGCTTGTTTGATTTCCACGATCGGTTTTCAGGTTTCGGTTCAGCGGCGCCAGCGTTGCAGAAGCCGCGCGCGGCGTCAAATGCGCCGTGCCAGCCGGGAGGAAGAACCGCCGCTCAGAGCTGCCGGACAAAAACCGCGACAATGCCCAGCAGGGTGAGAAACAGAATGATCACCAGGGCGATGAAGCGGTTCCGCGCCACGCGCTTCTCATACCGCAGAGGGCGCAGACCCTGGATGCCCCCCGCGGCCAGGTAACTGACCAGCTTGGGGTTGGTTGTGGACGGCCCGCGGAAATGGTTGCGCAGCCGGCGCAAAAGGGCTGGAAGGTCATACTTGCGGACGCCCAGCTCGTTGTAATGGTCCGGCGTGGTGCCCAACTCGGATTGGGCTTCGAGAGGGGGCGGCGCCATGTCCTCAAAAACCGGCGCCTCCGCGCGCCGGGGGGCGGGCGGGGGCTGCGCGGCGGGGAGCTCGCCGCTGGAGTCAGGGGACGCGGGCGCGGAGGGAGGAACGGCATGGGGCTCGCGCGGGCTCGACGGCCCGCGCTGCAGACGGGCATCCAGACGCTTGATCTCCGCTTCGATTGAGGCGATTTGGCTGCTGAGCGCGCGGGCTCGCTCGGAAAGGGGATCGGATTTCTTCTTGAACCACGCCATGGCGGCCATGGAGTTATTGGCGCAGCAGCAGCACGAGGAGCACGGCCAGAATCAGCAACGCAATCGCCGCCAGCGGCCACGTCAGCGCCAGGCCAAGACGGCACCAGTCGCGGAAAGTCAGGTTCCCCGGAAACCCCAGGGGCGCGACCCCCTCGCCCGGCGCGGCGGCCGCGGCTTCCACCGCCCCCGAAAGCACCGGGAATTTGAGCCGCGCACTGTTCCATTCCATGCGCGCATTCTCAATCACGGTCAGGGCGCGGGTGAGTTCCACCTCGTAGTTGTCCTGGGTCCAGGTTTCCTCGTGGATGCTCTGGACGCGCTGAAGGGCCTCGCGCAGGCCCGCCAGCGCCTTGGCCATCTGCTCGGCCTCGCGCCGGGCCTTGAGCTCCGCCTCCTCCAGCAGCCCGACCCCCCGGGTGAGATGCTGCGTCATTTCCTGCCGCCCCGTCTCAAATTCCATCTGCCGCCGGCGCGCCTCCGCCAGCGCCGCGCGCTCGCGCTCGAGCGCCTCCTGCGCGCGCTTGAGTTCCGCCAGCTTCTGCTGCGCGTCGGTCACCTGCTGGTCGAGCTCGTCACGCGTCGGGGCTCGCTGAGCCTGCCCGGCGGCGGGCACGCCCAGCGGGGACGACTTGTGAGCCTGAAAGTCGCCATCCACAAACTCCGTTGCGTCGTAATCCGAAGGCATGGGGCAAGTCTAAAACCCCCCTCCCGGGCTGTAAAGTGCCATGCGCTTGCACGGCGCGGCCTCGCCCGCGCTCCGGATTGTCGCAGCGCGGGGTTGATGAGACGTGCGCGCGCGAAGGCCGCGGTGAATTGAAAACGGCCCGGCGGTGCCGCGCCAAGACACGCTCGAAACCCGTCCGCCCCGTTCAACGGCGCCGCGGCTCTCGAGGCGGAGTGGGTCGTGAAACCCGGCGGGGCGACACCCGGAGGTTTTTCTGGCTTTGGCCTCCGGCCATATTCATATTGACGCGGTGGCGCGGCCCCCTCGCGGGCCCTGCCGCCAAAGCATGAAACAAGCCGGTGGAACCGGTGCGATGCGCAAGAGCATTAAGAGAGTTGAGGCCATTCAACACGACGTGGACCCGCGCCTGAGGCGTGGAGCGCGCGCGGGAGTCTTTGATTTTGCAACCGCCGGGGATTCGCAATCGCCGCGGTCCCCAAGCCGGAGGCAAGCGGCGGAAAGGCATTGATGGCCATCCCTCGAACCAAACCGCTTGAGGGAGTCTGTTCCCACTGCGGCAGAGGAATCACCTTTCCCGCCGAATTGATCGGCACCTCGACCGCGTGCCCGCATTGCGGCCAGACCACCGAGCTGCTGCTGCCCCAGCCGGAAATCGCGCCGACCCTTCCCCGCCGCGTGATCGTATGGACGCTGGTCGCGGTGCTGGTGCTGGTCTCGGGGCTGGTGGCCTCGCTGGTCGCCTTGAACCGGGCACAACGCCTGGCAACCCGCCAAAAGCTGGCCGAGGTTGCCCCGGCCCAAAGTGCCCTCCCCGCCGAAGGGGCGCACGCCACCGTGCCGCGAGGCACAGAAGTGGACGGCTTCGAGGTCTCGACCGTCCAGGTGGAGAAGCCCTCAACAGGCGGCCGGGCCTATGCGGTGGGCACGGTGGCCAACCGTCTCGACCGGCCCCGTAAAGCAGTCCGAATCGAACTGGACCTGTTCAACGCCACAGGGCAAAAAGTGGGCGTGGCGATGGATTCCACCCCCCTGATTGAACCGGCCGGACGATGGCAGTTCCGCGCCCCGGTCATTGTCCCCGAAGCGGTTGCCGCGAAGCTGGCTTCGGTGCGGGAACAATCCCCGCCCCCAGGGCCTTAAGACTCGCGCAAGGCTGCGGCGACGGGCAGCCGGGCCGCCCGCACAGCCGGGAACAGGCCGCCCACAAAGCCGATCAGCAGGGCCCACATCAGCCCGCGCACCAGCAGCGCGGGCGTCACCTGGAAGGCAAAAGCCACCTGGCTGAAGCTCTGCCAATTCATCGTCGCGGCATGGAAATCATTGAACGCCACATACGCCAGCCCCGCCCCGCACACGCCGCCCGCCAACGCCACCAGCAGACTCTCGAACAGGACGGACACAATGACGGTTCCGCTGCCAAAGCCCAGCGCGCGCAAGGTGGCGATCTCGCGCGTGCGCGCCGAGACGGCGCTGTACATGGTGTTGAGCGCCCCGAACACCGCCCCCACCGCCATCAGAAAAGCAATCAGCACCCCCAGGGTGGTAATCAGCTTGGTCATGGCGGTGGACTGGTCGGCGTAGTAGTCGGTCTGGCGCAGGGGCTTGACACTGAGCCGCGGGTCGCTGGTCAGCGCGTCTTTGAACCGGGTGAAAGCCTCGGCGGAACTCAGTTTCGCGTAAACGGACTGGTAGGTTTCCCCCCGGTTGTAAGCGTCCTGCAAAACCGTGGCGTCCGTCCAGATTTCCGATTCCGCCGTGCCGCCGCCGGCGGAGAAGATGCCCACCACCGCCCAGGCATGACGCCCCACCTGAATGGTGCCCCCCAGTTCCAGCCCGGCAAACTGTTCCGCCGCGCCGGCCCCGACGATGACCTCGTTCCTCCCCCATTCGAACGGACGGCCTTTGACGATTTTGAACTGGTCGCGCACCAAAAACGCGGGAGGCTCGACCCCGCGCAGCGGCACGTTGGCGTCCGTGCCCGTCGAGCGTTTCGGCAGGTTGATAATCACGAACAGCTCGGCCGAGGCGACCGGGCCGTTGGTCGTCCGCGCCAGGCCCGGGGCGTCCGCGATGATGCGCGTCTGTTCGCGACTGAACCCGCTGACCATTTCCGTGTCCGCCCCGCTGCGCAAAACGATGACGGCGTCCGGGGACCCGGAGGCGGACATGGCCTTTTGAAAGCCCGCGGCAATGGAAAGCACCCCCACCAGCACCGCCACCACCCCGGCGATGCCCACCAGCGTCGCGGCCACCGACCCCAGCCGCTGCGGAATGCTCAACAGACCGAACTTGGTCACGGACGCGACTTGCGACAACCAATTGACAGGACCAGCCATAACCCGGGTTTTACATTCTTCTGAGCGCATCGGCGACGCGCAAACGCATGGCTTGCAGTGCCGGGAAAATGCCCGTCACCACACCCAGCCCGACACTCAGCCCCACCCCGGCCAGGAGGTCGCGGGTGGGAAAGTGGAACAGAGGCAGCATGCCGCCCGTGGGATCCCCCCCGGCGGTCAGCAACCGCGCCAGACCCAGTCCCGACAGACCGCCGAGAACCGCCAGCAGGCACGATTCCGCCAGCACCAGCAGCAAGACCTGCGAACTGGCAAATCCAACCGCTTTGAGCACGCCCAACTCCCCCGTACGCTCGCGCACCGCCTGGGCCATGGTGTTGCCGGTGACAATCAGAATGGTGAAAAAGACGGCCGCCAGGATTGCCGCCGTAATCAGGGTGATGTTTCCGATCTGGTTCACGAAGCCCTGAACAAACGCGCCTTCCGGCTCGGTCTTGGTCTCGGCCGGGGAATTCTGGAACTCCTGGTCCACGCGCCGGGCCACCCCGGCGGCCTGGGCGGGGTCCTTCACCCGGATGGAATACCACCCAACCAACCCCCGGACCATTTCCTGGCGCGATTCGTCAAAATAATCATACCGGAAGTAGAGCGGGGTCGTGTCGGTGTTCTGGTTCTTGCCATCGAAGATGCCCACGATGTCGAATTCCCAGGTGTAGCTCCCATCGCTCTTGGCCCAGATCGAGGTTTGAATCGGGACCCGGTCCCCGATCTTCCACCCATACCGCTCGGCGCTTTTCCGGCCAACAATGGCGCCGGTTCGCGTCGCCAGCCACGCTTTTTTCGCTTCGGCCGGCAGCAGAATCTCCGGATACATGTCCAGAAACTCCTCCGGCACCACCGGCGCCTGCATGAAGAGATTCTTCGGGTCTTGGTAGGTCCCCCCGAACCAGGTGAGATGCGCGGCCGCCGCCACCCCGGGAATCTGCAACATGCGCTGCTGATAAGAAACCGGCAGCAACTGGATGATCGAAACCTTGTGCCGCACCACCAGCCGGTCCGCCCCTTCGAGGCTCACCCCGCCGGTCAGCGCGTGCCGGATCGCCGAGAGAAACCCGAAGAGCACAAACGCCACCGCGATGGACAGGAACGTCAGGGCCGTCCGCAGCTTTTTCCGGCGCAGATTGCTCCAGATGAGGAAGGCAAATTTCATGTCACTTCACGGGGGTGTCGCTGAGCTGCCCCTTGTCCAGGTAGGCAATGCGCGAGGCCCGGGCCGAGGCGTGCGGATCGTGGGTGACCATGATGATCGTCTTGCCGTGCGCCTGCCGCAACGCCTGCAGCAATTCCATGATCTCATCGCCCGACTTCCGGTCCAGGTCCCCCGTCGGCTCGTCGCACAACAGCAGCGTCGGATCGGTGACGATGGCGCGGGCGATGCCCACCCGCTGTTGTTCGCCGCCGGAAAGCTGCCGGGGATAATGTTTCGCCCGATGCGAGAGGCCCAC
>JARKQH010000446.1 GCA_029974925.1 Verrucomicrobiota bacterium | reverse complement strand
TTGTGATCGCGAGGGTCAATTTCGTATAGCATCACCCCTTGGCGGGCTGTCATCGCAGCGCAAAAAAACCCCCGCCGAGTGTGGAAGGCCTCGACGGGGGCGAGCGAATGAATTGAAGTCTCTATGGGGCGGATGTCAACGCAACGGCCCCCACCGAGAAGCACCTTGCGGGTCGCGATGGGGGCCAACTGGCGAATGAGAACACCGATCCGGGCTTGTCCATCATGTTGAACATGGTAACGGCGCAGCTTTTTGGGGTGTTGGTTTTCATGCTTGGAAGAAAAGCGAGGGGAATTTCTGTTCGCTGTTGGTTTGAGCGGGTGGTAGTCCGCATGCCCGCATCATCCGCCAGGGCCGCGCCGGTTGCAAGGAAAATCTGAGGCTGGCGGCGGGTTCCGCTTGCCATTTTGGGGGCGGGCGGCTAGTTTTCCGACATGCTTTGTCGGAACGAATCGCGGCAAACGGTTGCAAAAACCGTTGGGGCAAGCGCGCCGAAAATTCCGACAAATTCCGACAGCAAACAGGCCGCAACGTGCCGGAATATGCCGAACGTCAAGACTTGTGAAGGTGCGTTTTGGCCAATGTTTATGCGGGTTTGCTGAACTTTGGGCCAATGTAGCTCAGTGGCAGAGCAACGGTTTCGTAAACCGTAGGTCGTCGGTTCGACCCCGACCATTGGCTCCATGGGCGGTTTTTTTCCCGCAAAACCCGGGAACCATGCCGGGGAGGAAATGCCGAGTTTAGCGGCCGGTGGGTGGATGAAATTTCTATTTTCGCAACTGACCGTTTTTTTGCAGCCGGCCACCCAACGCCGGAATGTTCGTCTGTTGATTCGCTTCCTCCTGGCCCTCCTGGCGCTGGTTACGCTGTACAGCATCGTGTTCCATGTCCTCATGGGGATGGAGGGGCAGCAGCACAGTTGGCTCACGGGCTTTTATTGGACCTTGACGGTCATGTCCACCCTTGGCTTTGGGGACATCACCTTCACCAGCGACCTGGGGCGCGCTTTTTCGATCCTGGTCCTTTTGTCGGGCATGATATTCCTGCTCATTCTGCTGCCGTTTACCTTCATTGAGTTCTTTTACGCGCCGTGGATGCGGGTGCAGGACGAATTGCGGGCTCCGCGCGAGTTGCCCGAAACGACCGCCGGCCATGTGCTCCTGACCAATTACGATCCGGTTTCGGTCGCCCTGATCCACAAACTAAAGCATTACGGTTACTCCTATGCGCTGCTGGTCGCCGACCTCAAGCAGGCGCTGGAACTTCATGACCTGGGCTTCAAAGTCGTCTGCCGGGAAGTGGATCAGCCCGAGACTTACCGGCTTGTCCGGGCGGATCAGGCGGCGCTGGTGGCCGCCACCGGCAACGACGTGACCAACACCAATATTGCGTTCAATGTGCGCGAGCTCAGCCGGACCGTCCCCATTGTCACCACGGCGGCCTCGCCGGACTCGGTGGACATCATGAAACTGGCGGGCAGCTCCCAGGTAATTGAGCTTTCGGAGATGATGGGGCAATCGTTGGCTCGCCGGGTCAGCGGGGCCGACGCCCGTGCCCATGTCATTGGGGAGTTTGGGAATCTGCTGATTGCCGAGGCGACACCGGCGGGCACTCCCCTGGTGGGCAAGACCCTCGCCCAGAGCCGCCTGCGGGAGCTGACGGGGGCGACCGTCGTGGGCGTATGGAAACGCGGCTCTTTCAACACGGCCACCGCCGGCACGATCATCGAAGCCAATTCGGTGCTCCTGCTGGCGGGTTCCGTGGAGCAACTGCGCAAGTACGATGAGTTCTTCTGTATTTACCACCTGAGCAGTGATCCGGTGATCATTATCGGCGCCGGCGGGGTGGGCCGGGCCACCGCCCGCGCGCTGGCGGAACGGGAGGTGGACTTTCGTATCGTTGAGTCAGCCCGTGGCCGGATTGCAGACGATCCCCGATATATCCATGGCAACGCCGCGGACCTGGCCACCCTGGAACGGGCGGGAATCCGCACCGCACCGGCGGTGGTCATCACCACCCGCGACGACTCGACCAGCATTTACCTCACCATTTATTGCCGCCGCTTGAGGTCGGACATCCAGATTCTGAGCCGCGCCACCAGCGAGCGCAGCGTGTCCACCCTGCATCGGGCGGGGGCGGATTTCGTCCTTTCTTATGCTTCGATGGGCGCGACGGCCATCTTCAATTACCTCAAGAGCACCAGCATTCTGATGCTCGCCGAGGGATTGCACGTCGCGGAAACGGAAGTGCCCCCAAGCCTGGTCGGCAAAACCCTGGCCGAGGCGGCGATTCCCCAACAAACCGAGTGCAATGTCGTGGCGATTCGCTCCGCGGCCGGCGTCGAGATCAACCCCCGCTCAACGGCTCAGCTTGCGGAGGGAGACGAACTCATTCTGATTTGCACTCCCGGGGCCGAGGAACGCTTCCTGCGCCAATTCGGGCCGCGGCATGTCGAAAGAAAGCCCATTGCGGGAACGGACACCGCCGTCTAATTCCGCGCCCGCTTCGGCCGTATCCCCAAGCTTCCAGCCCAGACAATGCCAGGCCTATTTCTGTTCCTTCAGGGCGGCTAGAAATGCCTTCATGGCGGGCGAAAGCACCTTGTTCTTGCGGTAAATTGCCGCCAGCGGCCGGAAAAATTTTCCGTCATCCAAAGTGATTTGCGCCAGGGTCTGCTTGGCCACCTCCTGCACAACGGTGCCCTCCGGCACGATGGCCACGCCCGCGTCAATCTCGACCGCCCGTTTGACCGTCTCGATGTTGTCAAACTCCATGACGTGATTCACCTGCACCGCGTGCTCCTTCAACAGGCGGTCGAGGGCGCGGCGTGTGGGAATGTCCGGCTCGAACCCAATGAATTTCTGGCCGTTCAGCGCCTTGAGTTTCACGGTTTTCTGCCGGGCCAGCGGATGGCGCGGATGGGTGATCAACACCAGCGGGTCCTCACGCAATGGATAAATCTCGAGCTTCGGATCGCGCAGCGGATAGGCCACCAAACCCAAATCCACGGCGTTGCCGATCACGTCCTCGTAAACCTGGTTGGCGCGGCGGTACTCGACATGCACGTTAACCGTCGGATAATTCTTGAGGAACTTCTTCAGGTAGGCGGGCAGATCGTGCAGCCCAATGCTGTAGATTGTCGCCACCCGGATGGTTCCGGAAACCACTTTTTTGATCTCCTGGAGCTTGTTTTGCAGCTCCTGATACGTTTCGATCAGGCGCTTGCTGTAATCGTAGAGCACCTCTCCCTCCTGCGTCAGGCGGAACTTCTTTTTGCTCCGCTCGATCAACAGTGATTTGAACTGGCGCTCCAGCGAACTCATCTGCTGGCTCACGGCGGATTGGGTCACCCCATTGATCTGCGCGGCCCGGGTGAAACTCTGGGTTTCGGCCAGGTCACAGAAAACCTTCAGGCTTTCGATTTGCATAAGTCAGGGAAATACAAAAAATTCTTCACGCGGTCAACTAATGTTTTGCAAAACTAATGACGCGCGGGGTTCGCGCTTCAGGCCCGGGCTGCCGGCGTCAAGACAAACGCCCGGGGAAGCAATTCCCGCACCGTAAATCGCCGCGCCCGCGCCAAATCCCGACTGTCCGCCACCCAGACGGCCGCCTGGGGCGCGTACTCCGCCAGCAATTGGCGGCACGCGCCGCAGGGCATCGGGCCGCCGGGAGTCGGGGCGACCACCGCCACGGCCACGAGGTCCCGGAACCCGCTCGTCAGGGCGCGGAACAGGGCAACCCGCTCGGCGCAGCAGGTGAGACCGTAACTGGCGCTCTCAACATTGGCGCCCGTGATAATCCGGCCCCGGCGCGTCAACACGGCGGCGCCCACCTTGAACTGCGAGTAGGGAGCCACCGCCCCTTTTTGCGCCCGCGCGGCGGCCGCGACCAATTTACGTTGGATGCTGCTGCCCATGGATTTTCGCAAATTCCGCCACCAACCGTGCCCCGGCATGCCTCACCCGGGCGGCCGTGTCCAGGACCTCCTGGTGCGACAACGCCGCCCGGCTGCGACCCGCCGCCAGGTTGGTAATGCAGGACAACCCGGCGACGCGCAGCCCGCATTGACGCGCCACGATGGTTTCGGGCACCGTACTCATGCCGACCGCATCGGCCCCCAGGCGGGCAAATGCCCGAATCTCAGCCGGCGTTTCATAGCTCGGCCCGGCCACCGCCAGGTAAACCCCGGACCGGAGCCGCAGGCCGCAGCGTCGGGCTGCTGTCCCCAGCCAGCGCCGGAGCTGCGGATCATAAGCGCAGGTGAGATCCACGAATCGCGGCAGACCGCCAATCGTGGTCCCCCGCAAAGGATTGACCCCCATTAGGTTGATGTGGTCCGAAATGACCATAAAATCCCCGGCCCGGAACTTCGGATTGACTCCTCCGGCGGCATTGGTCAGCAGCAGATCGGTGATGCCGCAGGCGGCCATCACCCGCACTGAACAGGTCACCGCCTCCATAGAATGGCCTTCGTAATAATGGGCCCGGCCACTGAATATCAACACCGGCGTTCCTTCCAGCCGCCCCACCACCACCCGGCCGGAATGACCGGTCACGCCGACCGGTGGCAAGCCCGGTATGCGGTCGTAGGACAACTCCCCGTCCACTTTGACTCGGGCCAGAACATGATGGAAACCGCTGCCCAGGATGATACCCAGCGCCGGGCGCAGCGAGGAAAGCTGCCGCAGCCGGGCCACGGCTGCGCCCCACTTTTCATCGCCGACCCCGCGTGGCGACTGTCTTGATTTCCGTTGAAACGCCATTTAGTTTGCCTCGCCCGCGAAAGGGCTGGTTGATGGACCTGAATGATAGCGAACTGCGCCGTTATGCGCGCCAACTGATTCTGCCCGAGGTGGGCCGGGAAGGCCAAAAGAAAATTCGCGCCGCCAGCGTGCTCTGCGTCGGCGCGGGTGGCTTGGGCTCGCCGCTGGCCTTGTATCTCGCCGCGGCGGGAATTGGGAGACTCGGCATCCTGGACTTCGACACTGTGGACCTCTCCAACCTCCACCGCCAGGTGTTGCATGGAACCGAAGATGTGGGACGGGCCAAAACGGAATCCGCCCGCGACGCCCTCGCGCGTCTGAATCCGGAGGTCGAGGTCGTGGTTCACACGACCCGCTTGACACGCGACAACGCGCTCGAGCTGCTGCGCGCCTACGACGTCATTGCGGATGGCACCGACAACTTCCCCACCCGTTACCTCGTCAACGATGCGTGTGTGCTGCTGGGCAAACCAAATGTGTATGGCTCGGTGTTTCGCTTTGAAGGCCAGGCCAGCCTTTTCGCCCCGCATCTGGGCGGTCCCTGTTACCGTTGTCTGTATCCAGAACCCCCGCCGCCCGGCTCCGTGCCCGGGTGTGCCGAGGGCGGCGTGCTGGGCGTGCTCCCGGGAATTATTGGGCTCATTCAGGCCACAGAAACGCTTAAGCTCATTCTCGGACGGGGAACCTCACTGCTCAACCGGCTGCTTCTGTTCAATGCTCTCGACATGACTTTCCGCGAATTGAAAATTCGCCGGGACCCGGCTTGCCCCCTTTGCGGCTCCAATCCCACCATCACAGCACTTATGGATTATAACCAGTTTTGCGGCTTGCCAACCTCTCAATCCCCCTCCGCCGTGCATCCCGACGAAGTTTCTGTCCAGGAGCTCAAGCGCGCCCTGGACAATCCCGCCCCCGGCATCCACGTTCTCGATGTGCGCGAGCCCGACGAGTATCAAATCGCCCGCATCCCCGGTGCGCAACTCCTGCCGCTAAGCCAACTGGGCCAGCGTTGGAGTGAGTTGAACCCAGACCAGTCGTACTACCTATACTGTAAATCGGGCGTGCGTTCCCTGCGCGCCGTCCAGTTCTTGCGCCGGTTGGGATTTCATCAGCTCAAGAGTGTGCGGGGGGGAATTGACGCCTGGTCCCGCGAAGTGGACCCCTCGGTGCCCCAATACTGACCGCCAACTCCGTTTCTTGATTCTTGCCATGCCTTGCTTAAAAACCCTGCCCTGTGCCCTGACCATCGCCGGTTCCGACAGCGGCGGCGGCGCCGGCATCCAGGCCGACCTCAAGACCTTCGCCGCCCTTGGTGTTCATGGCACCAGCGCCATCACCTGTCTCACAGCGCAAAACCCGAAGGGCGTGCGCGGCATCCAGGCCGGTTCTGTCCTGATCGTGCGCCAGCAGATTGAGGCCGTTTTCGACGAGCTTCCCCCGGCAGCCGTCAAAACCGGGATGCTCTATTCGGCGCGAATCATTGAAGTCGTCGCCAGTCTCTTGAACCGCCCCAAGGCTCCCCCCTTGGTGGTGGATCCTGTCATGGTCGCAACCAGCGGCGCGCGTCTCCTCAAGGCGGGGGCCATCCGAAGCCTTTGTAACAGCCTGCTGCCGCTGGCCTCGCTTATCACGCCAAACCTTCACGAGGCCGAAATTCTCGCCGAGCGTTCGCTCAAGTCGGTTGAAGACATGCGGGCGGCGGCGCGGACGCTTCACCAGCGTTTCGGCTGCGCCGTCCTCCTGAAGGGCGGCCATTTGCGGGGACTGCGGGAAGCGGCGGACATCTACTATGACGGCAGACAGGAATTGCTGCTCTGCGCACCGTTCATCCGGGGCGTCAGCACCCACGGCACCGGCTGCACCTACTCGGCCGCCATCGCCGCGTGGCTGGCTCGCGGGCAACCCCTGCCGCAGGCGGTCCAGCGCGCCAAGGAGTTTATCACCGGGGCCATCGCGTGTGCCAACCAAACCGGCCGACACGGCGTTCTCAACTGCTTGTGGAGGTCGCGCTTGTTGGATTGACCCGCCGTCGAACTTGCAAGTAAGCTGGGAACGCGGAATGCGGGGATGCTGAACCGCGGTCACGCCGACCGGCAAGAAGCGGCGGGACTCGGGCGCCGTTCCCCGTCCGGAAGAGACAAAGACCAATGAATAACTTGCCCCGCATCGCTGCCGGATGGATGGTTTGCTTGGCCGCCTGCACGCCCGCTTCCGCCCATAGCCTCCTGGTTGAAGCCGAGAGTTTCACCAACCTGGGCGGATGGGTTGTGGATCAGCAGTTCGCGGACGTCATGGGTTCACCCTACCTGTTGGCTCATGGTCTGGGAACGCCCGTCGCCGACGCGACAACCAGCGTGATCTTTCCCGCCTTGGGAACCTACCGCGTTTGGGTGCGCACCAAGGACTGGACGGCTCCGCGCCCCGAGCACGCCGGCTCTTTCAGGGTTGTTGTCGCCGGGACCGAGCTGCCGGTCGTATTCGGGACCGAGGGTCAGGGCTGGCTCTGGCAGGACGGGGGACAAATCCAGGTCACCAGTCTCTCCACCTTGCTTCGTCTTAGAGACCTGACCGGCTTCGAAGGCCGCTGTGACGCCTTGTTCTTCACCACCGACACGAACTTCGTTCCGCCAAACTCTCCTGCCGTCTTGGATGATTGGCGCCGGGAGCAATTGGGTTTGCCCGCTGTGCCGCCCTCAGCCGGCAGTTACGACCTCGTGGTGGTGGGCGGGGGCGTCGCCGGCACAGCGGCCGCAATTGCCGCCGCCCGCCAGGGCCTGAAGGTGGCCCTCATTCACGACCGTCCGTGGCTGGGGGGAAACGCCAGCCAGGAAATCCGCGTTTCGACCCTCGGGGTGACCGGCAACCGCATCGTTCCTGAAATCAACTCAATCTCTCATCCGAACGGCAGCGACCAGGCGATTGCCGATGATTTGCGCCGCCATCAGGTCGTACAAAACGAGACCAACATTCATCCTTTCTTCGAGTGGCGCGCTTTTCGGGTGCAGACCAACGAGGGCCGCATTCTCAGCCTCGATGCCCGGCACAATCGCACCGGCTTGGAGCGACGCTTCACCGCGCCCCTGTTCATTGACAGCACCGGCGACGGTTGGATCGGTTATTGGGCCGGCGCCACGTACCGCGTCGGACGCGAATCGCAGTTGGAGTTCGCCGAGTCCCTGGCGCCCCCCACTCCCGACAATATGAGGCTGGGCAGCAGCCTCTTGTGGAATTCGCGCAACACGGGGACGCCGGTCTCCTTCCCGCCGGTGCCCTGGGCCACGAATGTTGCCAAGGATTACTTTGCGACTCGCGGCGAATGGTTTTGGGAATATGGCCTGACCGCCGACACGATCTATGATGCGGAGGAGATCCGCGACCATTTGTTCAAGGCAATTTATGGCACGTGGTGGAATGTGAAACAATCGCCGACCTATGCGAACCATGAAATCTCCTGGATGGGTTACGTTGCCGGGAAACGCGAATCCCGCCGCCTGGTCGGAGATTACATTCTCTCGGAGGCCGACGTCCGCAACCCGCCCGGCTTTCCGGACGCGGTCGTCACTGAAAAGCGGGATATTGATCTGCATTACCCGGAGGGCGGCAAATATGATTTCATCACTTACGCCCAATACACCAAAATCAACTCGTACTGGATTCCCTTTCGCTGTCTTTACTCAACCAACATCGGGAACCTCATGATGGCCGGACGCTGTCTGAGCGCCAGCCACGTGGGGCTGGGCAGTCCGCGCGTCATGAACACCTGCGGCCAGATGGGCGTGGCAACCGGCACCGCCGCCGCGTTGTGCAAGCGTTACAACACCCTGCCCCGGGGCGTGTACCAAAATCATATCTCCGAACTCCAGGCGATGCTGGGCATCACACCGCCCCCGCCCCAACCCACCAACTTTGTCGTGATCCTGGATAACATGGCCACCAACCAGGGCGTCACCGTGACGGGGAGTTGGACCCTGAGCACCTCGGACAGTGGATACTACGGCACCAATTACATGCATGATGGCAACACCGCCAAAGGCGCCAAGAGTGTGCGGTTCACACCCAACCTGCCGTGCCGCGCCGATTACGAGGTCTATTTGCGCTGGACTCAGAGCAGCAACCGGTCCACCAACACTCCGGTGGACATCATCAGCCTGGCCGGCACGAACACGGTTGTTGTCAATCAAACCATTAAGGGGGGCCAGTGGAATCTCCTTGGCACTTACCCCTTCGCCCTCGGCAGTCTCGGCAGCGTCCTGCTCCGGACCTCCGGCACTTCCGGCTACGTCATCGCTGACGCGGTCGCTTTTGTCCCCGCGTTCACGCTCGACCCGCAGTTTTCCGGCGATCCGTGGAAGGATGACGACGGGGATGGGATTTGCAATTATGTGGAGTACCTCAACGGAACGGATCCAGGGGATGCGGCCAGTTTTCTGAAGGTTGAACTGAATGTTCAAAGCGGGGTGGCGACCCTTGGCTTCATCGCGCAGGGGGGCCGCGCTTACGCCATCCAATACCGCGACTCGCTGGCCGGCGGGTCGTGGTTGACGCTTACCAACCTCCCCGCTTCCGATCTCACCCGCGAGGTGCGCCTGCCGGATTCATCGGCCATGGCCCACCCGAGCCGCTTCTACCGCCTGAGCGCGAGCAGCGCCCCGTAGGCACAAACGGGGCTCCTGGGGCTGTGTCGGCCGGCGGAAGCACGCGGCGCCTTCGCGTTGAGTCCACCGACACGGCGGACAGGAACACCGCTTGCCAGAACCCAAGCTGACCGGACCACGCCCCGTCGGCTCACGCCGTTCCTTGCACTCGTCATGCCCCCCCGCCGCGCCCTGCCGAGGCTTAAGAAATCCCCTTGCATTATTTCGGGGGTGGAATAAGCTGCCGCCACACGGTCACCAACAACCAAACATGCCTATGAGTACAAACCACACTTGGAGATTCTTCCGCGCTGGCGGCTTTGACCAAGTCAAACTGGAGACCGGCGCGGACCTGATGAACCTCGACAAGCTCGACCAGAAGTTATGGGTCGCGTTGGCTTGCCCCACCAAGGGGCTGGAGTTCGATTCCAGAACTTTCGAACTCATTGACACTGACAAGGACGGACGGATACGCGCTCCCGAGTTGATCGCGGCCGTCAAGTGGGCCGGTTCCATGCTGAAAAATCCGGACGATTTGGTGAAGGGCCTTGGTTCCATTCCGCTGACGGCCATTAACGATGGGACAGCCGAAGGCGCGCGGCTGCTGGCGTCCGCCCGGCAAATCCTAGCCAACCTCGGCAAAAAAGACGCGGCAGCCATCTCGGTTGAAGACGCGTCCGATGCCGCCAAAATTTTCGCCAACACGACCCTCAACGGCGATGGGGTGATCATTCCCGAAACCGCGAGCGACGAAGCCACGAAGTCAGTCATCCATGACATCGCCGCGTGCATGGGCACGGTGCCGGACCGGTCCGGCAAACCGGGCATAGACCAGGCGAAAGCGGACGCGTTCTTTGCCGAATGCGCGGCGTTTGACGCCTGGAACAAGAAAGGGGAAGCCGAGGCCGCCACCCTGTTGCCCGCCGGGGCCGGAACGGCGGCCGCCTATGAGGCGGTGAAGGCAATCAAAGCCAAAGTGGACGATTACTTCGGACGCTGCCGTCTCGCAGCCTTCGACCCCAGAGCGGTGGCCATTCTGAACCGCAAGGAGGATGAGT
Source organism: Verrucomicrobiota bacterium (assembly GCA_029974925.1). Classification (GTDB taxonomy): domain Bacteria; phylum Verrucomicrobiota; class Verrucomicrobiia; order Limisphaerales; family UBA8199; genus JARKQH01. Next base: position 5,263 of record JARKQH010000446.1, on the reverse strand, counting down.
ACCTTGCGGTTGCCGCCAAAGACCTCAGCATCAGTGCGACGGAGATTGCGAGCTTCCCGCTGGCCCAGGTTGCTCCCGGCAAACCGCTGCCGCTCAAGAGCGGGATTAATCCCGCCCATGCGGGGGCGGTTGCGGCGCTTTATGCCAACGCGGTGAAACCGTTGCTGGGCGATAAATCGGAGCTGTCCGAAGCCGACTGGACCGCCCTGCAGGCCAAACTCGCGCCGTATGAAGGCTGGCTGGCGGCCAAAGCCGGAGCGGCTGTGGAAAAGCTTGGCATCAAGCGGGTGCGGGAGATTCTTGGCAGCAAGGCCAGGGAGAACATCAACGCCCTGATTGCCAAGGACAAGGCACTCGAGCCCGAAGCCACCTCGATCGCCAACGTCGAGAAGTTGACCCGCCTGGTTCAGAATCTGCACAAGCTCTGCACCAATTTCGTCAACTTCAAGGACCTGTATGACGGCAACGAGCCCGCCATCTTCCAATGCGGCACGCTCTACCTGGACCAACGGTCGTGCAACCTGTGTCTCACCGTGGAAGACGCCGCCAAGCACGCGAGCATGGCGGCCCTGGCTGGCGCTTACCTGGCCTATTGCGACTGCGTGCGCAAGGGCACGGGCGAAAAAATGAGCATCGTCGCCGTGTTTTCCCAAGGCGACGACGACAACCTCATGGTGGGCCGGAACGGCATATTCTATGATCGCAAGGGCCGCGATTACGACGCCACCATCACCAAGATCGTGGCGAACCCCATCAGCCTGCGGCAGGCGTTCTGGCTGCCGTACAAGAAATTTGTGCGCCTGATCGAAGAAATGATCGCCAAACGCGCCGCGGCCGCCGAGGCGGCCTCGGACGCCAAGCTGGCACAAGCTGCAACCGCCACCGCCGCGGCCGACAAAGCCAAGCCCCCCGAGCCCAAGAAGATAGATGTGGGCACGGTTGCCGCTCTGGGTGTGGCCTTTGGCGCGATTGGCGCCTTCTTCACCGCGCTGGCCACCGGCCTGGTCAAGATCGCCTCGTTCGGGCCGCTGGCCATTGTTGGCGCCATCGTGGCGATCATCGCCCTGATTTCCGGGCCGTCCATGATCCTGGCCTACATCAAGCTGCGGAAGCGCAACCTTGGGCCGATCCTCGACGCCAACGGCTGGGCGGTCAATGCCAAGGCGAAAATCAATGTTCCCTTCGGCACCTCGCTCACCGCCATTGCCAAGCTGCCGCCCGGCGCGCAACGGGACCTCACCGATCCGTTTGCAGAGAAGAAGAGCCCCTGGCCCAAGATTATCGTGGTGCTCTTCCTCCTCTATCTGGCCTGGTTGCTCCTCGACCGCGGGGGCTACATCCACCAATGGACCCGTGGGCGCTTCGGCACACCGAAACCCGTCCCTGCGGCCCCGGCGGCAACGCCCGCCGCGCCTCAAGCCCCGGCCGCGCCGGCCGCTCCCGCGGCCCCGGCCGAAGCAGCCAAGTAAAAGCTGCGCCAATCGTTCGCTGTAATCAACCGCCCTGCCCCGGCCCCCGTGCCGCGGCAGGGTGGTTTGCTTCCAAGGGATCGGCCCACAGGCGACTGTTCCACGACTCGGCCACTTTTGGTTTGGCTTTTTGCCCGCCCCTCCGTTGAATGAGATTATGACGTTCAGCCCCCCCCACGGGTGTTTGAGCAATGCAGGGCCGTTTTGGCGCCGGTGTTTTGTTATGGGTGGCGCGACCGCGTTGCTGCTCGGCGGCATCGGCGCCGCCGGCGCCGATGCGATTGACCCGCGCGGCGTCCAGTTTATCGGCTTTACGCGTTTCAACCAATTCACGCGCTCGGCCGGCACGCGTCCGGGAGAGGTCATTCTCACTTCGCGCGTGATCAACACCCGGATTGACTGGGACGAGCTGGTGGTTTCGTGGAATGTCGCCGCCCCGGATGGCACCTATTTGAAGGTCGAGGCGCGGGGCTTTCGGTTTCGGCAGCCCACCCCTTACTACAACCTGGGTCTTTGGTCCCCCAACCCGGCGCGGTATCCGCGGGAGAGCGTGCTCAACCAGAAGGATGAAAAGGGGGATGTCGCCACGGACACCCTGATGCTGAGGGAACGCTGCCAGCAGGTGCAGATTCGCCTCACCCTGGGCGGAGATGATGCGCTCAGACCGGAGCTCAAGTTTCTAGGCCTGTGTCTGACGGATACCAGCGCTCATCCTGCGCCCCTCCCACCCAATCGGCGGGCTTGGGGCAAGGTGCTGCCCGTCCCCGAGCGCAGCCAAATGGTTTATCCCAATGGCAACGTGATCTGCAGTCCCACCACCATCTCGATGATGATGGGTTTCTGGGCGCAGCGCCTGCAGCGGCCGGAACTCGACCTCGAGGTGCCCGAAATCGTCAAGGCAGTCTATGACACCAATTGGAAGGGAACCGGAAACTGGGTATTCAACACCGCTTATGCCGGAAGCCACCCGGGCATCCGGGCGTATGTCACGCGCATGACGGATTTGGCCGAGCTGGAGGACTGGATCGCCCACGGCATCCCGGTCGGCCTGTCGCTCTGTTATGACCGGTTGCGGGGCCGTCCGGGCGGCCCCAGCGGCCATCTGGTGGTTTGCGTGGGCTTCACCCCCGAGGGCGACCCCATTCTCAACGACCCGGGCACCCGCGAAAAGGTGCAAAAGGTCTTCAAGCGAAAGAACCTCGAATACGCCTGGGCTTACTCACGCAACGCCGCGTACCTGATTTATCCGCAGAACGCCTCCGTGCCAAAGGACCGGTTCGGTCACTGGCATTCCTGGACCTCCACCCGCCGCCTTCGTTTCGATTAGCTCAGTTGCCGGAGGCCGCCGTGGCGCGCTCGAGACGGCGCAGAATCCCGTCCGGCTCGGCCACCCCCAGACGCGCGATTTCATCCGCCCGCTCCTGACGGTCGGCAACCGCGTAGATTCTTAATTCATCCGCATTGCCGGAGGGCCGGACGTGAGCGACGTCGCCATTGTCGAAATAAATCCGCACGCCATCAGTGTAGTTCAGGCGCGTGATTATGCCGAAGCCCTCCGTGGCGGGGAAAAAACCTGCCAGCGCCTCGCGAATCCCTTCAACCGGCGCGGCCACATGCATCACCGCCCCCTCGGCGTCCCGCAAGCGGGGGCCATCCGCCTGAAACAGGATGTCGCGAATGGCGGGGTCGCCAGGTGAAAACCGCTCCAAGATGCGCCGCGCGGCGGCTCGGGGAAAGTCCCTGAGCAATGCCGCGCGGCTGAAGCGGGGCGGCAACTCCGCGAAAAGCGCCGTCAGCGTAGTTCTTCGGCTGACCATCGCGGACAACACCGCGAGGAGGGGCAGCATGGCGTCGCGCGTAGGCAAGGCGCGCAAGGTCCGTCCGTCGCGCTCGAAATCGCTGCCGGTGAGAAAGCCCCCGTTGGCTTCCCAGCCGCAAATCGCACGGCGTCCCCTGGCCCGGGCCCGCTCCATCCCCGCAATCACATAAGGCGACCCAATGCGGGTTTTCGGCTCAACCACCGCCCGCAACCGGCCGCGATCCACCGCGTCATTGCAGGTGATGGGCACCACGACCGCATCGGCGCCGAGGAATTCCGCCGCCACCATTCCCACCAGGTCGCCGCCAAAAAAGCGCACGCGGCCGCGCTCGACCCCCAGGAGCAACGGACGATCGCTGTCGCCGTCCGTCGAGACAACGGCGTCAACGGCGCCGGCTTGGTCCACCAAGGCCTGAATTGTCTCCAGTTGCTCCGTGCCGATGTTTTCCGTGTCTATCGGCACGAAGGTTTCGCTGCGGCCGGCCGGGATCACCCTGGCGCCAAGCTGCTCGATGATTTCCACCAGCAGATCCCGACCCACGGCCGAGTGCTGATAAGCCAGAAGCCGCAGCCCGCGGAGCGCTCCGGGCGGGAAGAATTCGGTATAACGGCGAACATAGCCGGCCTGCGCCGCCGCGACTTCGGGCGACAGTTCCTGATGCCCGGTCTTGAATTGGCCGCGCTCGTCAAAAAGGGACTCCGCGTACGGCTGCTCATAAAGCCTCTTGCGCAGTGCTTCGACCCGTTCCTGAATTGGCGCCTCATGTTCTTTCAACAGCTCGCCCCGGGCCGTGTTGGTCTTGTAACCGTTCCGATCGAAAGGAATGTGACTGCCGGTTACCATGATGCTCCCCCGGCCCCGCTCGAGGGCGTAACTGGTCAGTGCGGGGGTGGGTAAACACCCCAGATTCACCGGTCGCAAACCGGCATCCGAAATGGCGCGTTCAATGGCCTGGGCAATCTCGCCCCGCCCGCCTTGCTCCGGAACAAACCGGCTTGAACTCGGCCGCAAATCCCGCGCATAGAAAAACTCCTGGCCTGGCCGAATGCCTCCTGCCGACTCCGGGAGAGTTTGGAGATATTGCAGCTCGGCGAGCGCATTGAGGTAAACTTCCAGTTGGGTGAGATGGATGACTTGGCCCCGCCGCCCACTGGTGCCAAACCTCAGAATGACCGGATCGTAGGTTAGTTTTGACCTAAGAGTATTGTCCATCGCCGCGGAAGGCTAACCGCAGCCGCAAATCCGACCAGCTTAAATCGGCCCCGAAGCCTCGGGCTGAACCGCGGGATTGGAGACGGAAGGCACGGCGGCAGGCGCCAAGACGTTTCCCCCGCCGCGGCTTGTCCCTCCAAGCACTACCGGAGGCAGCCCGGCCCGGGCTGGAGCCGGCGGCCGGCACATGCCCAAGTCTGGCAATTGTTGAAACCGCTTGAAGGCCGGATTCAACTCCCGCTTCCGCCGCACTGTGATTTTCATATCAGTACTCACGTCTTAGTCCCCTCAGAACCCGCTTCCGTTCATTTTTGTTTCAGATTTCTCGACGCCCGCCACCGCGTTCAAATTCAATATAATGAGACGGAAGCGCCTGGAAAACGCTCTCCTGCGGTCCGGCACTGGGGTGTACACCCCCTATTTCCAAATGGACTTCAGCCGCCAAAACCGTGCTTCAGCAAGCTGCGGCGCCTTGGAACTCGAGAAAAACTCAATCCTCTGCGCATTCGGCGAAGGGAAAACCAGCGAGGTCAGGACGGTTTCACCCTCCCCTGCAAAAACCTCAATCGAGCAGGCATCCACGAATAGCCGGAGACGCAGGGGACCGGCGCCGTCCGGCAGTGGTGCGCGATAAACACCAGCAAACGCGGGATGAAATCCGACGCTGCCCGACCGCGTGCGGTCGAGACGAATCTCTCCACGCTCAAAATCAACTTCCAATGTGGTCTGCTCTCTCTCGGCCTTGAGGAGGCTGATTCCCAG
>JARKQH010000444.1 GCA_029974925.1 Verrucomicrobiota bacterium | reverse complement strand
TTGTGATCGCGAGGGTCAATTTCGTATAGCATCACCCCTTGGCGGGCTGTCATCGCAGCGCAAAAAAACCCCCGCCGAGTGTGGAAGGCCTCGACGGGGGCGAGCGAATGAATTGAAGTCTCTATGGGGCGGATGTCAACGGCGCACTGGGCAGGAGAAAACCCCCGGCTGGCACGAACCAGACCGGGGGGAAACACAGCGCATGTCACTTGGGGCGGTCCGTCAACCGCGACGCCAGCCCGGCCGGGGGAGGATTGAAACGCTGTGAAACGTAGTGCGCTACCGTGCGAAATAGGCGGTTTGTGCATACAGTTTACATACACTTTGGCTTTTGGCGGAGGGGTGGAAGTGCATCAAACCCTTGATTTTATTGGGGCCTGTGGGGGTTGGCGGAGAGAGGGAGATTCGAACTCCCGGTGGGGTATTAGCCCACTCACGCTCTCCAGGCGTGCGCTTTAAACCACTCAGCCATCTCTCCAGCCAAGCCTCCCTAATGTGATTGAGGGTGGCTCCCCGCGCAATGTTTTTTCCCGCCCGGCGTCCCCGCCACCACCTCCCGGTTCGGGCGGTGGGCGGGGCTGCAGGCGGCATGGAGGCCGGCCGCCGAGCCGCGGGGTTTCGATGCTTGACCTTGAAGCCCGCCCGGGCAGCATGGGAGCATGACAACCGGTGCAACATCTCGACCTGGACCGCTGACGCAAGCCGTTTTGTTGGCGGCTGTGGGGATGGGTTTTGTCGTCCCGGACAGCGGCCGGGCCGATCCCACCCACCGCTATGCGGAGCCCTTTCGGCCACAATACCACTTTACCCCGGAACGGAACTGGATGAACGACCCCAACGGGTTGGTGTTTTACCAGGGCGAATACCATCTCTTTTACCAATACAATCCGTTCGGGGACAAATGGGGTCACATGAGCTGGGGGCACGCAGTGAGCCGTGATCTGGTGCGATGGCGCCATTTGCCGGTCGCCATCCCCGAAGCGGACGGCGTGATGATTTTTTCCGGCAGCGCGGTCGTGGACGCGGAAAACACCAGCGGTTTCGGGACCCGCCGCCAGCCGCCGCTGGTGGCCCTTTATACGGGGAGACGCAACGCGGACAACCGGCAGGCCCAGTGCGTCGCTTTCAGTCTCGATCGGGGGCGGACTTTCACGAAGTACGCCGGCAATCCCGTCATTGATATTCAGTCCACCGACTTCCGGGATCCCAAGGTTTTCTGGCATGCGCCCTCGAGGCGTTGGATCATGGTGGTCGCGCTCGCTGCGGAACGCCGGGTGTCGTTTTACGGGTCGCCGGATCTAAAGAACTGGACGCACCTGAGCGACTTCGGTCCGGCCGGCAGCACTCGGGGTGTGTGGGAATGCCCCGACCTGTTCCCGCTGCGGTTGCCTGGCGGCCGGCAAAAAGTCCGGTGGGTGCTGGTTGTCAGTGTCAGCGCGGGCAGCCCTGCTGGAGGCGCCGGCACCCAGTACTTTATCGGCGACTTTGATGGAGGCCAATTCATTGAGCAAACGCCGGCCGAAACTTCCGCCCCGCCGAACGGGGCAGGGCGGCTGCTTGCCGATTTCGAGGGGGAAAATTACGGCCAATGGGTTGCGACTGGCGAGGCTTTCGGGGCCGGACCAGCCGCCGGCACGCTGGCATGGCAGAATCCGGTCACCAACTTTCGGGGTCGCCGTCTGGTCAATAGTTACTTCAACGGGGACCGGAGCCAAGGCACTTTAACCTCCCCACCATTCGAGATTACCGCCGACTATCTCAATTTCCTCGTGGGGGGTGGGGCCCATCCCGGTCGGACTTGCATGAACCTGGTGATTGATGGCCAAACGGTCCGCACCGCAACTGGCGCTGAGGAGGAGCGGCTCGATTGGACCGCATGGGACGTGCGGGAGTTTCGGGGGAAGTCAGCGAGGCTCCAGATTGTGGACGCCGAAAGCGGCGGATGGGGCCACATCAATGTTGATCACATCATGCTGTCCGACCAGCCGGCCCGCCCTTCGGGGCAGCAGGCGCTTTGGGCTGATTACGGTCGCGACTTTTACGCTGCGGTGAGCTGGTCGGACATTCCGCCGCGGGATGGGCGCCGGCTCTGGATCGGGTGGATGAGCAGCCCGCAATACGCCCAGGAGGTGCCGACTTCTCCCTGGCGCAGCGCGATGTCTCTTCCGCGCGAATTGCGCCTGGTCGAAACCGCCCAAGGGCTGCGGCTGGTTCAACAACCGGCGCGTGAACTTGCCCGGCTTCGCCATGCGGGCTCGCGGTTCAAAGGCGGCACGGTTGCCGAGGCCAACGACTGGGTGCGAGGCGAGAAAATTGGGGGTGACTGTTTCGAGCTGGATCTGCAAGTGATTCGTGCCACCCAAGGCGGCCTGGGAATCAGCCTCCTCAAGGCCGAGAGAGAGCAGACCACATTGGAAGTTGATTTTGAGCGTGGAGAGATTCGTCTCGACCGCACGCGGTCGGGCAGCGTCGGATTTCATCCCGCGTTTGCTGGTGTTTATCGCGCACCA
>JARKQH010000061.1 GCA_029974925.1 Verrucomicrobiota bacterium | reverse complement strand
TGGCCCGGCGCCCTCAGCCGCGTGCTCGCCGGCTGCCACGGCTCAAACCATCTGACCCTCCTGGCCAATGGCGCCTGCGGCAACGTCAACCATGTGGACCCTTCGTGGGCCTGGCCGCATAAAGGCCCCGGCGAGGCGCATCGCATTGGCGTCCTCCTCGGCGCGGCGGTGTTCCAAACCTGCAAACATCTCGCGCCCGTGACGCCCGGCCCCTTGCGCGCCCGCCGCCAAATCGTTGAGATCGAGGTCCCGCCTCTGGCGCCGGGCGACGCGGACGAGGCGCGAAAGACCGTGGCCGCCCTCAAAGACGATCGCGGGGAAAATTTCATGAAAAAGGTGCGGGCCTACCGCGCCCTCGCCATCGCCGACCGCCAGGGCCGGCCGCATGAGCTCGAGGTTCAGGCGGTCGCCTTCGGCTCCCAGCTCGCCTGGGTCGGCCTCCCGGGCGAGCTCTTCGTCGAGCTGGGGCTGGCCATCAAGAAAAACTCGCCCTTCACCCATACCTTCGTGGTCGAGCTGGCCAACGACAACGTGGGATACCTCCCCGACCGCCGGAGTTATGCCGAGGGGGCCTACGAACCGGAAAGTTCCCGCTGTGCCCCGGGCTCCGGCGAGAAACTCGCCGGCGCGGCCATCCAATTGCTGAAGCAGCTCCACCGCGAAAACGGCGGCCCGGCGCCGCCGCCCCAATGACGCCCCCGCGCCATTCAGCAGCCTCAAATGAATCCGGTCGGAACGCTTTTTCGGCTTTCGGTTCGCCGGACTGGAATTTAGCCTCGGGCCGTGCTGATTGAACTCATTTCTCAGATGGCCGGCGGCCGGGACCTGACGCCCGCGCAGGTGCGCCTTGCGGTCGAACAGTTGGTGGACGAGCAGGTGCAGGCGCCCGTCAAGGCGGATTTCCTCAGCCAGCTCGCGCGCAAAGGCGAAACGCTCGAGGAAATCGTCGCGTTCGCAACCGAATTGCGCGGCCGCGCCCTCCAGCCGCAAATCGAGCCCGAACTGCGCAACGAGGAACTGCTGGATGTCGTGGGCACCGGCGGCGACCGCCTCAGCACGTTTAACATTTCCACCACCGTGGCCATTGTCGCGGCGGCGGCGGGTGTCCGGGTCGTGAAGCACGGCAACCGCGCCAGCACTTCGCCCGTGGGCAGCGCCGATGTGATGGATGCGCTGGGACTCCGGTTTGACCTCGGGCCGGAAGACGCCGTCCAGGCCCTGCGCAAGCATGGATTCGCCTTCTTTTTCGCGCCCAAATATCACCCCGCCTTCCGCCACATTGTCCCCGCCCGGAAGCTCTGCGCCGAGCGCGGCCAAAGCACCATCTTCAACTTTTTGGGGCCGCTGCTCAACCCGGCCCAGCCCACCGCCGCGCTCATCGGGGTGCCGCGGCCGGACTTGTGCGAACCCCTGGCGCGCGTGCTCCAGACCCTCGGCGTCCGGCGGGCCATGGTCGTGTCGGGCTGCGTCCCGGCCGAGAGCGGCGGACCGCGCTATCTGGACGAATTGTCGCCCCTCGGTCCCACCACTGTGGCGGAGTTCTATCAGGAACGGGCTCTGGCCTGTTCGGAACTTGACCCCGGCCTGTTCCCCCTTCAGCCAGCCACGCTTGCCGACCTGCGCGGGGGAGACCGCGAGGTCAACGCCCGCATCATCCGCCAGGTCTTGAATGGCCAGGAGCGGGGGCCCAAACGCGACGCGGTGTTGCTCAACGCGGCGGCGGCCCTGTTTCTCGCCCGGAAGAGTCGGACGCTGCTCGAGGGCTGGGAGCTGGCCGCCGAAACCATTGACTCGGGACGCGCGGAGCGGAAACTGTCCGAACTGGCCGCCTGAACCGGCTCAAAGCGTCGCCAGCAGGCGGCGAATCTCCTTGAGACGGGCGCGAGCCGTCTTTTTTGTGAGCCGGGGGAATTTGTTGCCCACCATGAGGTATTCGCCGTGGCGGGTCAGCATCAGCTTGTCGTCCTTCACTTCGATGGCCGTGATCCCGCGATCGGCGGCGAGGATCTTGAGGTCGGTCAATTGCAGCAGTAGTTCGACGGCGGGAGGCGGCGGACCGAACCGGTCGCGCAGCTCGCTTTCCAAGGCTATCACCCCCGCTTTGTCCGTGAGCTCAGCCAGCTTGCGATAGATTTCAATCCGCTGCCGGGCGTCGGCGATGTAAGTGAAAGGAAGGAACGCCGCCGCCGGCCCGCCGGGTTCTCCCCGGCCCGAGTCGGCTTCAACCCGGGGCGGTTCGGCCGCTGGCAGCTCCGGCTCCTCCCCCAGCCCCGCCGGCCGGTCGGGGCGATCCGGCCTGCCGGGGGCCGGGCCGGGCTCGGGCGGATTGAGCGAAAGAAAGTCGAGCCGGACCTGGACCTCGACGCGCGGTTTGAGCCGTTCGCCTTTGAGAGCGGCAATGCTTTTCTTGAGCAGCTCGCAATACAAATCGAAGCCAACGGCGGTGATGTGCCCGCTCTGTTCGGCGCCCAGGAGGTTGCCCGCCCCCCGAATTTCAAGGTCGCGCATGGCAATTTTGAAGCCGCTGCCCAGCGTCGAGTATTGTTTCATGGCGCTGAGCCGTTTCCGCACATCGGCCACGAGCGTCCCGTGCCGCGGAAGCAACAGGTAGGCGTAGGCCTGGTGCTTGTAACGCCCCACCCGGCCGCGAAGCTGATACAAATCGCTCAAGCCAAAGCGGTCAGCCCGATCAATGATGATCGTGTTCGCGTTGGGAATATCCAGGCCGCTCTCGATGATGGTGGTGGAAAGCAGAATGTCGGCCTCGCCGTTGACAAACCGGGTCATGACCTCCTCGAGTTCGTCGCTGCGCATCTGCCCGTGCCCCACCGCAATCCGCGCCTGCGGCACCAGTGCCGCCAGCTTTTGGGCCACGAGCTGGATGGTCATGACGCGGTTGTGCAGGAAGAAGACCTGGCCCCCGCGATTCAATTCGCGCTGAATGGCGTCGCGGATCAGGCGCTCATCGTACTGGGCGACGATGGTCTCGACGGGCAGCCGGTCGTGCGGCGGAGTCTGAATGGTGCTCATGTCCCGGGCCCCCGTCAGGGCCAGATAAAGCGTGCGGGGAATGGGCGTGGCGCTCAAGGTCAGCACGTCCACCAGCCGCCGCAGTTGCTTGAACCGTTCCTTGTGCAACACGCCGAAACGCTGCTCTTCGTCAATAATCACCAGACCCAGGTCTTTGAAGGCGATGTCATCCTGCAACAGACGGTGGGTGCCAATCACAATGTCCACCGCCCCCAACGCCAGGTCCCGCACCACCCGTTGCTGGGCCCGGCGGGTCCGGAACCGCGACAGCAGCTCGATGCGCACCGGGTAATCCGCCATCCGTTCCCGAAACGTGTTGAAATGCTGCTGGGCCAGCACGGTGGTGGGAACCAGCACGGCGACCTGGCGGCCGTCCATGACCGCCTTGAAGGCCGCCCGGATGCCCACCTCGGTCTTCCCAAAACCCACGTCCCCGCAGATCAGCCGGTCCATCGGCCGGGGCCGCTCCATGTCGCGCTTGGTTTCCTGGATCGCCCGGAGCTGGTCCGGGGTTTCCTCGTAAATGAACGCCGCCTCGAATTCCCGTTGCCAGGCCGTGTCGGCCGCAAAGGCGTGGCCGGGCTGCGACGCGCGGGCGGCCTGGATGCAGAGCAGCTCGCTGGCCACGTCGCGCACCGCCCGCTCGGCCTGCGCCTTGGCCTTGGCCCAGCGGGTGCCTCCCAGGCTGTTCAAGGGCGGCCGCGCCTTGCCCGCGCCGACGTATTTGCTCACCAGATGCGCCTCCGTGACCGGCACGTAGAGCTTGGGCGCCGGCTGCGAGCGGTCCGCCGGCGCGTATTCAATGACCAGGCATTCCTGGCCGGAGCTCCCGCCCGCCGGCGCACGGTCGGTCGGCTTGGTCCCGGCGCCGGCGGGCAAAACCCGCAAACCCAGGTACCGCCCGATGCCGTGCTGGAGGTGAACCACGTAATCGCCCTCCTGGAGGTCGGTGAAGTCAATGTCCAGCGCCGAGCGAAGCGCCTGCGCATGGGGTGACTTGAGCCGTCTTGGCCGCTGGACCTTGTAGCGGCCGAACACCTCCGCGTCCGTCACCACCACCCATCGGGCCTCGGGGTGCAGAAACCCGCGCGACAACATCCCGATGGCAGTGTGAAGGGCCGGCCTCGCGCCGGCAGGTTCCTCCCCCGCAGGCCCTTCATCCAGCCCGTACTCCAACCAGATTTCCTGAAACCGCTCGCGCTCGCCGTCGTTGTTGAAAAAGACCTGCACCTCATAGCCCTGCCGCAGCCAGCGATGAAGCTGCGCGAAGAACTCCCGGCGCTGAACTTCCGCGATTTGCGGCTCGGGCGGACGCTCAGTCAGGGCCCGGAAGGCGTCCAAACTCTCAAAGCCCAGCTCCAGCGCCGCCACGTGCCCGGCCATCCCCCCTTCACCCGGGACCCGCTCGCCGGCCGCCTCGGGACTTTCCGCAGCCGCCCCGGCCATCGGGGGCTCAGCCACGGCGCGCGGGTTGGCATCCGCCCGGCCCGGACCCTGCCCGTCGTGGGCGTCAGGACCCGGCACCGGCGCCGCTCCGCTGAGGGGACTTTCCTCGAGCTCCACCACCGCCAGCCCTCGCTGCCTCGCTCCCCCGCTAAAATCTTCCCACGTGATGAAGAACGGGTCTGTGACAGGCCCCGCACGACGATATTCGGTTGCCCGGGCGGCCACTTCCTCAGGACCGCACACCACCAGCAGCGCCTCGGAAGGCAGGTGTTCCAACAACGTGGCCATCCGCAAAGAAGGCTCGCCGCCCCGCGCCTGGGCCTGTTTCAGCAGCCCAAGTTCCCCCGCCGGGGAGAGTACGGCGGCGGCGATCTCCTCCCGCGAGGTCTGGCTCGCGGGGTCAAAATGCCGCAGCGATTCCAGCTCGTCGCCGAAAAATTCGAGCCGGACCGGCCACGGACTGGTTGGCGGATAGACGTCCAGAATGCCGCCCCGGAGGCAGATTTCACCTTTTTGTGTGACCTTCGCCTCCGGCTCGTAACCCAGGCTCTCCAGCCACTCGATGAGCTCAAGCGGGTCCACCCGGCTCCCTCGCTCCACCCGGCGCGTCATCCGCCGCAAATCCTCAGGCGCAAAAGTGCGCTGCAGCACCGCAAGCACGTTGGTCACGACCAGAGGCGCCGGCTCTTCGCCCCCGCCCGCAGCCTCACCCAGCGCAATCAGCGTCTCGAGCCTCTCGCTAATCACGTCCACATGCGGCAGGCGGCTGTCCCCCGGCAGAATCTCCCAGTCCGGATAGAACCAGATGCCGTTGCCTGAGGGGCCGCCGGCGGAGCTGCCGCCATCGTGGCGGCGGGTTGCCGGACTTTTGTCCGGGCTTCCTCCCAACTGATTCAGCCACGTGCTCAGGTCCTGATGCAGTATCTCCTGGGCCCTGAGGCTTTCACAAATCACTACGATGGGACGTCGCGGAAAGCGACGCCGCAGCAGCGCCGCAAAAAACGCTTGCGCGGCTTCCGGAAGGCTGAGCGGAGGCAAAATCCCCCCTTGCTCCAGGCGCTGTGCCACCCTCTGCACCCCCGGAGCCGCCTCCACTCGGGCGAGCCACTCTCTGGTCGCCGGCTCTGCGATTTCATCCGCCAAGCTCTCCCAAGGTCGCAGGGCCGCCGGAAACGGTCAATGGCCAATCGAGCGGGCGAGTTCCAACCGGCCTGCGGGACCCGGGTCGCTCCCACTCCCCGGATGCACCCTCCGTTTGACCGCTGCGCGCCTGGCTGCTTGTCCCTCAACTGCGCGGTGATGGCGCAAAGATTATAGGACTGACCCCTCTGCCGTACAAGGACCAGGCCCGGGAGAGTGTCCCGGGCCTGGTCTGGTTTAGATTTTGAATCGGTTTAGCCGAACTATAAATCCCTTTTAAATTTGCTGTTAGTACGACCCAGAGCCGCCAGCAGTCAGCTCAGAGCTCAGGCGGCAACACGTGGTCAGTCACGCTCGCGGTGTTGCATTCGGGAGCCGTCGCAACATCGTTCAAGGTGTAGGAGGTTGAAAACGTAACGTCGGAGCCGGCGCT
>JARKQH010000427.1 GCA_029974925.1 Verrucomicrobiota bacterium | reverse complement strand
CGCCACTCAGGCACATCCTATGATTGGACGCCAGCGTTTGTCGACCAGAGTGATGACGGGACGGAGAGGGGCTGGGACGTCTCGTCCCAGAAGGATCGGGGCGGGGACGTCTCGTCCCAGTGGGTCTCGGGGTGCGCGGGCGTGGGCGGTGTGGAGCCGCGACGTCTCCACCCCCGAACTGAGGACGGGACGGATTGGGGCTGGGACGTCTCGTCCCAGTGGGTCTCGGGTTGCGCGGGCGTGGGAGCGTGGAGACGAGACGTCTCCACCCCCGAACTGAGGACGGGACGGATTGGGGCTGGGACGTCCCAGCCCCGAATTGATGTCAGTGCCCGCGGCCTGCCGCGCGGATCATCCCGGCCAGGCGGGTGTTGAACTCCTCCGCTTGCAGGAGCGTTTCCAGGTTCAAATGCATCCGGTAGCGCCAGCGCTGGGCAGAGTCTGAGGGGATGTTGATTCGTTCGGCGGCCGCGTCCGGCCGACGGAGGGTGGCGTCCATCCCCAGCAAATCCTGCAACTGGAACAGGCTCCACATCGCCGGGGAGCGCAGATGCTGCTCGAGGATTGCCTGGCAAATCCACGGCTGGCACTCCGCCGGCGCCTCGCCCGGTTGCCCCAGTTCGTCGTTGTAAAACCGCTGCGTCAGCGCCCGGTCCTGCTCCCACCATTCCCTCACCGGGCTCATGTCATGTGTGGAGGGCGTTACCACACTTAAATACCCCGCGTCCGCCGGACGCGAAAAACTGTGTCCGGCCCGCTTGGGCATCCGCTGCACTTCCAGAGCCAGGATGCCCAGCTCACGCATCACTTCCGGCACGCAGTCGGGAACCATACCCAAATCCTCGCCGCAGACCAGGAGGGAGGTGGCTCGCTTTAGCCAGGGCAACTTCTTCAGACCTTCCGCCCGCCACAACCGGTCCTGACGCCGGTAAAAGTAATCCACGTAAAGGTCCCACAACCTGGACTGGGTGGCGGTGTCCAGCGCCTGAAACGAAGATGTTTGGTCCATTCCAAAGCGGAAATGCAGACCCTCCCCGCCGCCCGCGGGCGGTCCGGCAGGCGGGATTCCGGCCGGCTGCTCCTGCAACAAGAGGACATTGCTGAGCAACTCGAACAATCCCTGTTTCAACCTTGCGCCCTCGGTCCCGATCCCAGCCAACGGCGAAGTTTCCGCTGCATTTTTCCACGCGCCGTTCCCGCTTGCTTCAGGGCTCGCGGTGCGAGCTTCGAGGTTCGATGTTGCGCTTTCACTTTTCTCAAACCACGCTTTGACTGCCGCCTGAGTGCGGAATGCCGGCTTCAGGCCATATTTCGCCGGACCTTGGGGCTCCAGAAAATGTTCCTTCACCCACTCCGCCTTTTCTCCAAACACAGCGTTGAGCACGTCGTCGGTGATGTAGGGCTCGATAAAGCGTTGGGCTTCAAATGCAATCCCCCGCGCGGCGAACTCACCGGGCCGCACGGGCAGGGCAGGGACGAAATAGCCCAGGACTCCCTCGACCGCCTGTTGCGGAATGCTCCAGATTCGAAAGAATCCGAGGATGTGATCCACCCGGAACGCATCAAAGTAGCGGCTCATTTGAGTGAACCGCCGCCCCCACCAGCGGTATCCGTCGTCGGCCATCCGTTCCCAGTTGTAGGTAGGGAAGCCCCAGTTTTGACCTCGGGCGGCAAAGGCATCCGGCGGGGCGCCCGCCTGCATGTCCAAATGAAACAACTCCGGCGCCTCCCATACGTCCGCCCCCTGGCGGCTGACGCCGATGGCCAAATCCCCCTTCAAGACCACCCCCAGCCGGTGCGCATACTCCGCCGCCTCGCGCAATTGGCGGTCCAGGTGAAACTGCACAAAGAAGAAGAACTCGACGGCCTCCCGCACTCCCGGCTCGGCCTCGGCCAGTTGCCTTAAACGCTCCGCGTTGTATTGCTGGTCCGCGCTCCATGCCTGGAAGTCAACGGTTCCATACCGATCGCGCAAAAAACAAAACCAGGCATACGGTTCGAGCCACTCGCAGTTCTCCCGGTGGAAGGTTTGGTATTCGGCGCTGGCAAACACCCGCTCCTTTTCCAGTTCATACGCCCGTCGCAACACGCGCTCTTTGAGCTTCATCACCGCCGGATAATCCACGTCCTCCAGTGCGTTCAACCGTCTTCGTTCCGATTCGAACTCCTGCAACAACGCGGCATGGTCCTCGCTCAGGACCTTTCGCAAACAGACATAAAGCGGATGCAGGGCAAACGCTGAGATTGCCGAATAGGGATAGGAATCCCTCCACGACCCATCCGTCGTGGTATCATTCACCGGCAGCAACTGGATCATTCTCAGGCCGGTCCGCGCCGCCCAATCCGACAGCCGCTTCAAATCCTCGAACTCGCCGACGCCGAAGCTGTCCTCGCTGCGCAAGCCAAACACGGGAATGGCCACCCCGGCCCCGCGCCACGCATCCATCGGCAACGCTGCGAAACCATCATCCAGCAACACCACCGGTTGCAGGTTTGAGGCTCGCTTTTCACCCTCTGCTCCGTCCTCGGTTGGCCAGCCTGCCTCGTGGGCCTGGCTCAAGCAACGATCGTGGCCATCCTCGAACCGGACAAACCTCGCGGCGCCCGTATCGTAAACGCCGTATTTATAGGCGATCGGAAGACCCGCCGGCTTCAAATCCAACTCAAGCTCGAACCAATCATTGCCGGGCGAGCGCTTCATCAAGCGAGGCTGTTCCGTATTCCAGTTGCCCAGCACCTCTCCCCTGCCCAGCAGACAAAGTGTTTCATGGGGCGGCAACAACGGCGCCCGCACCCGGAACAGGTGCCTGCGCCGCTCGCCCCGGCCCGGGTCAGAGTTCAAGGTTTGGCGCTCGAGGTTCGGAGTAGTCTGCTGTCCCGCCTCATCTCCAGCCTCTTTCCGGCGATCTTCGCTCCCCTGCGGCGGGGCCGGGCGCAACAGGACTTCCTTGAACGCCTTGGTATAGAAGGCGTTGGCGTAATAGCCCGGGAAATTCCAGGAATCAATGATCAGCAATTCGGCAGCCTTCAGGCGCGGCAGGTTGATTGAACGGGGCCGTCCCCAATCCCGGGTTTGCGCGCCGTCCGCCTCGCGCAGCACGTATTCATAAGAAACGTCCTGTTCCGAGAATGCGTCGTCCGCCAGCTCGACAGTCACCTGCCAAAAGTCTGAATTCAGGTATGTCAGAGGGAGCAGTTTCCCGCTCCCCTCCTTTTCGCGGTCCAAGGTTGGCGGTTCGCGGCGCGGCGCGGTCTCGCCGGTCTCCGCCGCTTTCGTTGTGGTTGTTGGTGTCTGTTTTCGGCTTTCGTTCGCCCACGCCAGCCAGAGGGACTGGCCGTAATGGGTATGGAACCGCAGCCGGAAGGTGACCTTCATCGCGCCACCCACGTGCAATCGGCATAGACGCCGGGGGGCAGCTCGCAAGGCAACCGCGACGTGTTCTCCAGCCGCACACGCCCGCGGAACACGTTGTCCGGCCGGAAATGAAAGGGGCCCTGCACGGTCAAGGACACACAATCCTTCAAGGACGGCACGCCTCCCCGGAGGCACTCCTTCAACTGATCCACAAAACCGTAATGATCCGCATCCAGGTCCACGGCCGGCGGCCGCCCGCAGCCATCCGCCGCGAGCTCGACCCGCCAATCCTTCGTCACCTCATACGCATCCGACCACAACGCCAGGAGGTCGCCGGTGGTCTTGACGGGTGCGAACCGCCGGCGGGGCACGACCACGGCCCCGGCGCCTTCGAAACATTCAATGGCCGCCCCCATGGCGGTCTCGAGTTGGAGCACCTCGGGCGAGCCCGCATCGCGCGGGTCCAGGCGCTTCCGGTTCCGGATGACCGGGAGGCGCAGGAAGCCGCCGTTCTGTTCCAGGACTTCCTTCAAGGAGTCCAGCCGTATCCAGACGTTGTTCGTGTTAAAGTAGCGATGCCGGTTCACGTCGCGAAAGCTGCCCAAGTCTTCCTCCGGGCACTGCGCCCGCTCGCGCAAGACAAGGCGGCCCTGGCGCCGTGCCAGATGGCCTCCTTTGCGGTCGGCGTCCGTGCGTTCCGCGACCTCCATGAGGAAGGGCATGCCGCTCTTGAGGAACCAGCGCAGCAAGCCCAGGTCCAAAGTCCCGCCCAGATTATCCGAATTCGACACAAACAACACCCGCACTCCCTGGCGCAGGAGGAGGTCCAACTGACCCGACCCGTACAAGGCGGGGTACAGATCCCCATGCCCCGGCGGGCACCATTCCAACTGCGGTTGCTTCGGCCACTGGGCCGGAGCCAGGGTGGCGGCGTCCACCTTGGGCACCTGGTTCTGCATCACCTCGAGTTCCCGCGGGGGCCCCAGCTCGGGATAGCGTTCGAGGAATGCCAGTGTGTCCGCGCTCGTGCTGAAACTGTTGAGCAAGCGAAACTGGCAGGGCACGCCGGTCGTCTCCCGCACGTGCAAGACGGAGCGCGCGATGAAATCCAGAAACGTCAACCCGTCCTTGGCCGGCAGCAAGGATTTCGCCCCCTCGAGCCCCATACTGGTGCCCAGACCGCCGTTGAGCTTCAGCACCGCCGCTTCGCGCAGGATTCCGCTGTCCTGCGTTTCAAGGCGGGAGGTTCGAGCCTTGGGGCTGCAGGGGTTGGTTTCTTCAACAATCACCTCCTCCATGCGCGGCAGGTTTTCCACCGGCTGAACAGCCTGTTCCGGAATCAAACCGGTTTTGCCCGCCAAGAGGTCCCGATAAGTGTACTCGAACGCCCGAATGGCGGCCTCATTCACCCCGGCCGCGCGCATCCTGGCGGCAAAAAGCGGAAACTTGTCCGGTCCCTCGCCCGCCTTCCCAGCATTCATACCAGAGCCCACGATTCGACGTTCAGAGTTCGCAGTCCGAGGTTCCGTTGCCGATCTTCGGCCTCAAAGGTTCGACCCTCGAGGCGGCCTCAGCCGACTTCCCAGCCGGGGCGGTAGGTTTCCTTGAGGAACTTGTCCGCCTCCGGTGCATTGGTCGCCCGCATCGCCTTGGCATCCCAATAGATTTTCTTTCGGGTGCGCATCGCCACCAGGCCCAGCAGGCCCACTTCGGTCAGGGCCGCGCCGTACTCGAAATTGGCGCTTGCCGGCGGGCCGCCCTTGCAGGCATCCAGCCAGTCCCGGTGATGGCCCTTGGAGCGGGGCAGGGTGGGGGCCGGCCGCTTGTAGTCGTCGTTCCTTGAGCCTGGCAGCAGATACGGGCGCCCCGCCCAGCCCGGGCAGGTCAGCAGCCCCTTGTCACCCACAAACAGAATCCCGTTGCCATTGGCCCCCAACTGATCGTCTTCCTCCAGGACATCGGGACGGGGCGGCATCAGCCCGCCTTCATACCAGGTAAACTTCACGGGCGGCATCTTGCCGCGCGGCCCAAACTGATACGTGTAGAGGCCGGCCACCGGCGCGATGTAAGCGTCCACGCCGCCCGCGGCGGACGCCTCGACGCTCAGGGGTTCCCGCAAATCCAGGGCCCACAAAGCCGGATCGAAGTTGTGACAGAAGAAATCCCCGATGGGCGCGGTTCCGAAATCCCAGAAATCGCGCCAGCTTACGGGGGAATACGCTGAGCTGTAGGGCCGCGTCTCGCGGGGACCCAGCCACAGGTCCCAGTTCACGCCCGCGGGCACGGGCTCCGGCTCGGGCCGTCCACTCAGGTGTTTTCGGTTCCAGCGGGACGCATTGGTCCAGGCATGGACCTCCCGCACCTCGCCAATGGCGCCATCCCAAATCATCTCGCAGGTCTGGCGGATAAAGTCGCCCGAATGCCCCTGGTTGCCCAACTGCGTCGCCACGCCCGTTTCCTTGGCCACCTGCGCCACGCGTCGCGCCTCCCAGACATTATGGGTCAGCGGCTTCTCGCAGTACACATGCTTTCCCGCTCGCATCGCCCGCACACAGACATACGCATGCAGATGGTCCGGGGTGGCGCAAAGCACCGCGTCAATCCCCGGCTCCTTTTCCAGCATCACGCGGAAATCCTCGTATTCCGCCACCTTGTGGCTGGAAGAGCCGGTCGAATAATGTTTTTCGATCTCCGCCTTCAGCGGCAGGCGCCCGGCCAGCCCTTTGTAATAGAACGCATCGAGATTATGATGTTCGATGGGGTCGGCCACGGCCACGATCCGCACATCCTTGTGCTGGAACAACGCCCGCACGTTGGTTCGTCCCTGGCCGCCACAGCCGATGATGGCCAGATTGATTGTTTCACTGGGCGCCACAAACCTGGGGCCCCCGAGCACGTGCCGGGGGACAAGCGTCATGCCTGCAACTCCCAACGCTGTGGACGACAAAAACGCGCGCCGGCTGAGACGCGAATCCGGAGCTGGCTGATTTTTCATAATTTGGAAATAAACTACGACGCGGCGGGGTGGATTCAAGGCGATTTAACGCGGTAAAACCGCCGGCTGAAATTGCCCGCGGCAACGTCGGAAATCCAGACGGTCGTGGCCGAGGGGATGACATTGGTCCAGTCCTGCCAGTCCGCGAGGTTGGTCGAAACCTGGACGGTGTAGGAAGCGCCGGCGAAGCCGCGGAGCTCCAGCACGTGCGCGGGGGCCGGGTTGCTGACGAAGGCGTTGGAGAGAATCCGCGACCCGGCCACGTACTGAACCTGGTCCACCCACCCCTGGTCCGCGCCGGCGGAATAACTGTCATCCTTCGAGTAAACCCACTCGATGTAATTGGTGCCCGCCGGCAGGGGGAGGGTCACCTTGGACCAGTCCGTCCAGCCCGTGATCGAGGCGGCGGGGTAGCCGCCGTTGACGTAAACGTCAAGCCAGTCGTAGTCCGCCTCGCAATCCACCTTCCACCAAAACGAGAGGGTGCCGGGCCCAACCACGGTGGTCCACAGCACGGATTCCTGGAGGTGGGTGATCAGGCCGCTGGCGGCGGCATCCACGCCGTCATGCGTGACGGAAGTCTGGGCGTACCAGTTGACGTTGCCGTAGGAATACCAGAGCAGGCCCGGGTTTTCCAGCGCCCCGCTCATCGTGAGCGCCCCGGGAGTGAAGGCTACCTGGTCCACCCATCCGCGGTCCAGCCCGCTCGACGATACGTAATCCTTCACATAGCGCCAGCGCACCGTGTGCAGACCGCTGGAAACCACCAGGGATTTCGACGCCCACGCCGTTTCGCCCGAGATTCGGCCGGATTGCAGCACGCCGTCGAGGTACAGCTCGAGCCAGTCATAGCCCGACTCTGAGGATACCTTCCACCAAAAGGACAAGGTTCCCGGCCCGGTGACGGTCGTCTCGAGCCAGGACTCCTGGGAATGCGAAATGGCGCCGCTTTGCGCGGCGTCAAACCCGTCGTAGGAATTGGTGATTTGGCCCACCCAGGGCGCGGCGCCGCCGGTGGTCCAGGTGAGATCCGAATTGTCCAAAGCCTGGGCGAGGGGAACCGGCACATTGACAACGAGCGTGGCGTTTGAACTGGTAGCATCGCCGTAGGGGTTGGAAACCCGCACCGAGTAAATGCCCGCGTCGTTGGTCTGGACATTGTTGAGGTTGTAGGTGGAGAGGGTGGCGCCTGACAGCGCGCTGCCGTTCTTCCGCCACTGATAGGACAGGGGCGGGGTGCCCTCGGCGGTGACGGAGAAGGAGACGCTGGCCCCGGCGGAAACCATCTGGGACAGCGGTTGGGCGGTGATGGTGGGCGGGACATTGGTGCTGACGACGGTCTGGCGGAAATTGGCGACCGTGGAGGCGGAATTATTGATCGTCAGGGCATTGTAAGCCGCGTTGGCCGCGCCGGCGGGAATCCCGGTGGGGGTGCCGTAGTAAAGGACGTTGGGGTTGGAAAAGCGGGGAATGCGCGTGCCGGGCTGGTAAGCCATGATGGTGCGGTATTGGACGCCGTTGGTGCCGTAGAATCGCCAGCCGTAGGAGTAAGGGTCCAGTCCCTGGCCGTCCGAATTCTCGCGATCGTGCGTGCAGCCCATGTTGTGGCCCATTTCGTGGCTGAAGGAGTAGTTGCCCGTGGCGCAATCCCAATGAATGGTGCTGAAGGCATTGGCCTCAAAAGCGGACGAGAGAGAAACCATTTGCCAGGCCAGGCCGCAGGAGGAACTGTTGTTGAGCCAGAGGCTGACCAGGTCGGCGCCGTAGGTGTCGCGCCAGGTGTGGACTTCATCCAGGTAACCGTCGTTCGGGTCGGTCAGACGGTTCAGGTCGGTGGAGAAGGTGGTTTCGACATAGCTGACCTCCGCTTTGTGAACGAGCCGGATGCGAGGCGTCACCAGGCTTTGTTGATAGGCCGAGTTGGATTCGGTGAAGGCCAGGGTGATCAGGGCTTCCATGGCGGCGGTGCCGCCCGCCGCGGCGCGGGCGGCGGGGGTATAAACCACCATGACATCAATTAAGTTTCCCGCGTCGGCCTGGGGGTCGCCGGGAGCGGGGCGGGGTGCGGGGCGGGGGGAGGAGACATGGACGGCTTGGGCGGAGGCGGTGGCGCAGGGGGGGAACTGCCGCTCGTCAATCTTTCGCACGTCGTGAACGCCGTTGCCCAGGTAGCGCAACTGAAGCAGCCCCTCGAGGCCGGGCCGCAGGTTCATGACCGCCACGCCGGAGTGGACGACCAGAACAAAGCTGGAAAACGGCTGGTCCAGGAGGCGGCCGGCGAGGGTGAAGCTGGATGCGGACTGCCACTCGACCGTTTCCACCACTCCCAGGAAAGACTCGTCGGTGAAGCAATTGAATTGCAGGAGCGCGCCCGCAGCCTGGGCCGCCTCGAGGGCCGAAAAGTTGACCTGCACGGGGCGGTGCCGGGCAATGGTGGGCGGGAGGTCCACCGGTCCGGCCCAGGCGGCCTCGAGAAAGACCGGGGCCGGGGCGGCGGGAGCAATCGTGGCGGCGCGGCTGGTCCAGGGGAGGTGGGCGGCACAGAGGATGGCGGCGGCAACGAGCGGGAGCCGGGCGAGAGGCGGGGCAAGGAGTTTCATGGAAAGGTCTTCGTGGGGCAACGGATCGTTTTACTCGGACATGATTAAGGCGGCCAAATCGTCGGGATAAGCATGCATTCCATTCAACCGCTTCGCAAACCGGCATTGAGCCCTCCGCATTTTATCCGGGGTTCCACCCGTCTTAAGCGGGCTGGCGGGGACGGCGGGAGGGATTTCCTTTCTTGAGCCGGGCAAGTTCCCGGCGGGTTCGAGCCAGCTCGGTGCGAAGGCGCCGGACCGTCTCGAGTTCTTTTTGCCGGTCGGCGCGGGCCTGGGTGAGTTCGCGGGAACGCCGGCGCAGTTCCAACTGCGAGACCACATGGCGGGCGAGAATCAGCAGCGCCTGCTGCTGATCGGGTCGAAGCTTGCGGGGCACGGTGTCAATCACGCAAAGCGTGCCCAAGGCATGGCCATCCGGTGTGACCAGCGGCGCGCCGGCATAAAAACGGATTTTGGGGTCTGAAACCACGAGCGGGTTCCGGGAAAAACGCGGGTCCTTGGTGGCGTCCGAGACCAGGAACAGGCCGGACTGGCGGATGGCGTGGGCGCAGAAAGAGACGTCGCGAGAGGTTTCCCGCAAGGAGATTCCCACCCTCGATTTGAACCACTGGCGGTCTTCGTCCACCAGGGAAATCAGCGCAATGGGCGCCTCGCAGATTCGAGCCGCCAGCTCGGTCAACTGATCGAAAATCTCCTCGGGAACGGTGTCGAGAACCTGGTATTCCCACAAAATCTTCAACCGTTGCCGTTCGCGTTGGGTTTCCGGGGCGCTCATGTGGCAATCTTTCGTGACCGCGACAATAGGCGGCGGGCCGGGGAAAGAAAAGCGCGTTTTTGGGAGTGCGCGGTGAACGAGCCGGCGCGGACGTTGTGGAAGGGCTCCGGGGCGGCAACCCGGACGGGCCTTTGGCATCCGCAGGCGGCCTTCGTTTGAGCGGGTGGGCGGAACCATTCAGAGTTCTCTCCGCCCGAGGGCAGCGAGCGAGAAAAGGGCGCGGTGGGAAAGGACGGTGACGAAGGGCTTGGGCCGGCGGAGACGCTTACTTGAGGACGGTGGTGGCCCGCGCCAGTTTGATGAGGTCCACGTTGCCTGACTGCTCGGTTTTGTTGGCTGAGACCTTGAGCGTGCGGGGATCACCCAACCGCCAGATTTCGGAGTGGCCGTCCGCAAAATTCAGCGCGTAACTGTACCCATGCCGATGGCCCGAGATGGACGGAAAATCCACCCACAGCCGCGCGTCGGGGTCCGTCACGAAAAAGCCGTCGTTGATGCTTCGTTCGTCTTCGTCCACCAGCACCCAGAGTTCGGACGGACGCGGCAGGTCAGACTCGCGGGCGAAAAAGGGAACATGCCGGGTGGCGCTCTGCGGGATTGGGCCCAGGCTCTTGTCCCGGGCGCCCATGAAGGCGCTCATGGAGTAGCTGCGCACGGTTTGCACCCGCCTGCCCTCGATGAGAACGCCCTTGTCGCCGGGGCAGCGATAAATGGCGGGATTTTGGTTGAAAGGATACAGCTTTCCCTGCTGAATTAGTTGGACATTGCCCACGTCCGCAGGCTTGGTCATGTCGCCTTTGACCCACACGTCCGGACTGCCGGGGTAGGACTCGACCAGGTAACCGTCGTTATCGGAGGCATACAGCATCCAAGCATAACCCAATTGTCTGAGGTTGGAGGCGCAGTGGGTTCGCTGGGCTTTGATCTTGGCGCGGCCGAGGACCGGCAGCAACAGTGACGCGAGGATCGCTATCGTCGCAATCACTGCCAGCAGTTCGATCAGGGTGAACCCCCGTCGTCGAACTCGCGGTTCCAAATCCATAACGGCAGTCTGTTTAGCTGATTCCGCAATTAACGATAAACGAATTCAAGCGGAGGCGCAAGGGCGTTTTTCGGGGAATTTTGGGAAAGTTCAGTGCGGCCGGACGTTGGGTCGGCCCCTGGCGAGCCAATCGGGAGGGGTCGCATGCCGGCGTGGCAGGGTTGCGGTGGAAGCGGATTTTGGGGGAGCCGGGGAGTTGTCCGCGGCCAGTGCGCGACGAGGTGCAAAAATGCACTTTGGGTGTTTCAAGCCGTTTCTTTCAAAACACGGCTAGCGTTGTTTTTTGTTGGGCCAGAACCACTTGCGTTGATTCGAGGGCGGTTTACGACAAACCCGCGTATGATGATGGCATGAAAGAGCTTCTTCTGAAACTGCTCAAGCTTCAGGCGGCGGAGTTTGACAAACCAACCCCGAAAATCACCGCAGCGGAGATTGCGGAGATTCGGGCTTCGGTTCCCCCGACGATTCTTGGGCATTACGACCGGTTGGTGGCGCGGGGAAAGCGGGGAGTAGCGATTGTGCGGAATCAAGTTTGTACGGGCTGCCACATGCGGCTGCCGATTGGAACCATCAACACGCTGATGCAGGGGACGGACATCCAACTATGCGACACCTGCGGCCGGTATCTCTGGCTGGAGGAGACCCCTGTGGCGCCCGAGCCCGAACCGGTGGCCCCCGCCAAACCGGCGGCCAAGGCAAAACGGCGCAAGAAGGTCGCGCATGCCCCCGCTTGAAGTCACGACTTCGGTTGCGAGACCGGTTTGGCTGGCCGGTTACACGAGCCGGGAATTGGATCTGCCACGGTTGGGCGAGGGCGACACCGCCGGAGGGGGTGGCGAGTTCTGCCGGGTGATGGGTGATGCAGCGTCAGGGCGGGGGGGGGTGATGTGCTGCCGTTTTATCACGCTGTGCTGAACGAGGAATCCTGATCCAACCCAGGGTGGTCATCTCCGTTTTGGACCTTGGGGGAAATGCCGGCCGCCCTTTTCGCGGCGCCGGCCATCGGAGTGGTGTCCGGTGCAGCCGGACCGGTGGCACAAAGATCGTCGAAGGGGATCGGCCCTGATTTCAGGCGCCCAAGTAAGCCGCGATTGCCAGGCCCGGCAGCAGATTCTGCAACGCATGGATGCACGAGGCCACCCAGACCCCGTGCAACCACGAGCGCGGGCGCCACGAAAGGTAGGCGCACGAGAAGACAAAAAATGGCCAGCAGACAACCAAGCCCCACCCCGGCGACGCCAGGGAATGAAGCCCCGCCCACCATGCGCACCACGACGATGCTGGCGGCGTGAACATGCAGCGCTCGCGAAGGCTCGGCACTCGTACTGGACCTGGGAGGAACACGCGGTATTGGCCTGACTTGCGGCTTGCGCTCCGCAGGCTTGAGCGTTGGAACGGTTTCGATATGTCTTCATTTGCTGGCGGACGTACCCACTTCGTTGCGCGTCCGCCAGCATTGATGCCATCTAGCCGCAATTCGGGAAGGACTACTTGATCGAACGCCACAGGGTATTTACCGCGATGAGGGCGAATTCATTCGAGTTGGCCGTCTTGATCTCCTCCCTGCTGTCCAGAATCCTTCTGTG
>JARKQH010000412.1 GCA_029974925.1 Verrucomicrobiota bacterium | reverse complement strand
GTGGGTTTCCCACCTGCAGGGCGGGTTCATCAGCGCGCGGCACCTGGGCTGGTTGAGCGGCTGGCTGATGGTGCTGCCCAACGCGCTGCTGGCGTTTTACTACGCCTGGCGGGGCCAGCCCGAAGTGGTTTACACCTCCCAGGTGGGGGATGGCCACATCTGCATCCCGTTCTGCGTGGGCATTGTGGCCCTTTATCAGCCGGTGCCCCTGCCCGGCATGTTTTGGACCGGCATCACGCTGCTGCTGGGGACCACCCTTTTTCATTTCCTGGTCCTGGCCTTTTTGGGCCGGCTTCCGCGCCTGCTGGGGCTGCTGCTGGTGGCGGCCTATGGTCTTTTCCTCTACCTTGGACTTCTGCAAACCTAGCGGCGTTGGGCGCCCCGGCAACCCCTGGGAGCCAGGAGCCCCTGCCCGAGCACGCCTCCGGCGGCGGACCGGCGCGGCGATTTCCGCGTGCCGACCGCCGCTTGACGGGACGCGGTTCCGAAATAGACTCTTACGATGTTGTTAAGCATTTCAGATAATCCGGCGCGGCGCACCGCGGTGAGCGCGGCATGAGAAAACCCTCGTTGCTGGTTATTTTCCTGACGGTCTTTATTGACCTCATTGGCTTTGGGATCGTGGTGCCCCTGGTGCCGGTTTACAGCCGCCACTTTGGGGCACATGGGCTGGTGATCGGCCTCATCATCGCCTCGTTCTCGGCCATGCAATTCCTGTTTGCGCCGATCTGGGGGCGGTTGTCAGACCAACACGGCCGGCGGCCCATGCTGCTGTTGAGCACGGCGGGGGCGGCGATTTCCTACGTCTTGTTCGCGCTGAGCGCGACCCTGAACAATCATACGGCGGCGCTGGGGCTCATGGTTCTCTCGCGGGTTTTCGCCGGCATCTGCGGAGGCAACATCACGGTGGCGCAGGCCTATATCGCGGATATCAGCCCGCCGGAAATCCGGTCGCGGCGGATGGGGTTGATCGGGATGGCGTTCGGGCTGGGTTTCATCTTCGGACCGATCCTGGGCGGAATCAGTCTGAAATACTGGGGTCATGCGGGGCCGGGATGGATTGCAGCGGCGTTGTGCACAGCGAACTTCTTCCTGGCGCTGGCCATTCTCCAGGAAAGCCGGAAACCGGGTTCCGAGCGGGTGCCCTCGCGTCCGCACCTCGACCAATGGGTCCACACCCTCCGCCAGCCCAAGGTTGGGCTGCTGGTGATCGTGTTCTTTCTGGCAACCTTCTGCTTCAGTTGTTTCGAGAGCACCCTGCCGCTCATCGTGACGGATAACTTCAGGCTCGATATTCATTCTGACGAAGCCGCGGCGGCGACGGTGGTTTATCTCTTTGCCTATTGCGGGATCATTGGCGCGGTGGTTCAGGGCGGCGCCATCGGCCGGTTGGTGAAGAAGATGGGCGAGCCCCGGTTGATTGCGTTGAGCCTGATCCTAAGCGCGCTGAGTCTGGCGCCCCTGCCCTTTATCAAAGGCCAGGCACACTTGTCCTGGCACGTGGTTTTCAGCACGGACGGGCAGTCCTGGCGGTGGATGCTGGCGGCGCTCGGGTTGCTGTCAATCGGCACCAGCCTGACCCGCCCTCCCCTGTTCGGGCTGATGTCGAACCTGACGTCCGAGCATGAGCAGGGGGCGACCCTGGGAGTCGCCCAAAGCGCCGGCAGCCTCGCGCGCATTCTTGGCCCGGTATTTGCCACCACGGTTTTACATTACTCTCCCCCGGCACCGTACCTGGTCTGCACCGGGGTGTTGCTGGCCACCACGGTGGTGGTCGTCCAACGGTTATGCGTCCAGTCCCCGTCCCCCCCAGCCGCCGCCAGCCTTGCCACACCAGCCCGTTCCGTTTATTCAGAGCGCAAAACGCATCTATTATGACTCGATTGATTCGGCGGATTCTGACGGGAGGGAGCCACCCTTTGCATCCAGGCCGCCGCCGGCCGGTATGCCCATTGCGGGGCTTGGTCTGGACGGGGGTGGCCCTGACCTTGACTCTGGCGGCCGGCGTCAAGGCTGCGGAAAACGAACCGGCCGTGCTTTGGCAAATCGGGCAGCCAGACGGTGACAACCGCGAGTTCGCGCTGGCGCCGAACCGGTATGGCGATTTTCGCGAGGATGGCTTCTTCGTGGTCGGCAAGTCTGATTCGAAACAGGACTGGCCCTACGCTCATCCCGGGCCGGCGGACGCGTGGGCCGGCGGACGGCAGCACACCTTCAGCATTTTCTTCGGGCTGAAAACCGTTCCCGCGACCGGCCCCTGCCGCCTGCAACTGAAGTTACTGGACACGCATCGGACCGCCCCACCCCGCTTGCAAGTCTCGATCAACGGCCATCTGAGCCATTACCAGCCCGAGGGAGGAGCCGGTGATCACACGATCCACGGCAAAGCCAGGGAAGGGGTTGCCCGGGTGCATACCCTGGCGTTCGACCCCGGCTGGCTCAAAACCGGCGTGAACGAGATTGCCATCACCACCCTCTCCGGAAGCTGGGCGCTGTACGATTGCATCCGTTTCGAGGCGCCGTCCGGGACGCAGCTCGAGGAAGCGAGTGGGACCTTGTTGGGCACTGTGCGAACCCCACCCGTACTAACGGAGACGGAGGGACAATACCGCCAGCCTGTCCAGTTTGCCGTGCGCCATTTCGGCAGGGAAACCGCGGCGGTGGCTCGCCTGACGGGGGCCGAACCCCGCCAGCTCAGGATCCGCCCCAACGCGGCGCACGAAATCGAATTGGCCGTGCCCGCCGTCAGCCGGGAGACCGAGGCCGAGCTGGTCTTGGAAGTCGAAGGCCGGACCCTGGCCTCGAGAAAGGTCAAACTCAAGCCCGTGCGCAAATGGGTGGTGTACCTGTTGCCGCACTCGCATGTGGACATTGGCTACACCCATGTGCAAACCGACGTGGAAAAAGCGCAGTGGAAATACCTCGAGATGGCCATGGAGGCCGCCCGCAAATCGGCGGCCTATCCGCCGGGTTCGCGATTCAAGTGGAATGTCGAGGTGCTCTGGGCCGTGGACAGCTACCTGCAACAGGCATCGCCCGAAAAGCGCCGGGCCTTCTTTGACGCAGTGAAAAGCGGCCAGGTCGGTCTCGACGCCCTCTATGGCAGCATGCTCACCGGCCTCTGCCGGCCCGAGGAATTCCTCCGCCAGCTCCGGCTGGCCACCGAACTGACCGAACGGACCGGCGTGCCCATCGAGTCCGCCATGATCACCGACGTGCCGGGCTATACCTGGGGGGTCGTGCCCGCCTTCGCCCACAGCGGCGTGAAGTACTTCAGCATCGGCCCCAACGGCGGGGACCGCATCGGGCATACGGCCGCCGCGTGGGGGGACAAGCCGTTCTGGTGGATCGGCCCCAACGGCCGGGACAAGGTGCTCGTGTGGATGACCGGCACCGGCTATTACCAGGTGTTCCAGTCCGAAGCGAAGCTTCTGAACTACCTGCAACAGTTGGAGGATAGAGGTTACGCTTACGACTACGTGCAGGTTCGCCATTGCCTGGGCGACAACGGCGCCCCGGACGTCAACTTCGCCGAGAAAGTCAAGGCGTGGAACGACCAGCGCGCCTTCCCAAAGCTGGTCATCGCCACCACCGCCGCGATGTTCCGTGATTTCGAAGCGCGTTACGGCGACAAATTGCCGTCCGCCCGGGGCGATTTCACTCCTTATTGGGAGGATGGCGCGGCGTCCAGCGCGCGGGAAACCGCGTTAAACCGCGCCGCCGCCGAGCGCCTGGTCCAGGCGGAAACTCTGTTCGCACTGTTCAACCGAAGGGCCTACCCGCTCGGCGACTTTTACACCGCCTGGCGAAATGTGGTGCTGTATGACGAACATACCTGGGGCGCCCACAACAGCATCAGCGAGCCGGACCATCCCTTCGTCAAAAGCCAGTGGGCCATCAAGCAGGCCAACGCCCTCGAGGCGGACCGGCAGTCGCGCGAGCTGCTGGTCGCCGCCAACTCCAGTCGCGGCCCCGGCGCGCCGGCCCCGGAGGACACCCCGGCGGACGTGATTGACGTGGTGAACACCACCGGCTTTGAGCTGCCCTGGGCGCTGGCGATGGTGCCCGCCGAGTGGTCGGGACGGGGTGATGCGGTTTCGCTCAATCCGGAGCGGGAAGCGGACACGCTCGTTTCTCAACGTCTGACCAGCGGCGAATTGGTGTTCCGTTCCTCCCTGTCCCCCTTCACCGCCGCGCGCTTTTATGTCACCCGCGGCGCACCCGCAAAGGCCCCCAACGATTTTCCCGCAGCCCGGGTCCAAGGGCTCACGCTTTCCGCCCCCCGGTCATCTCTGGCGCCGGCCATGACGTTGCGCGTGGACGAAAAGACCGGCGCGATTGCCAGCCTCGTGTATGGCGGGCGCGAGCTGGTCAACGGCCAGGCGCCCACCGCGCTCAACGATTACTTCTATCTGCCCGGCAGCGACCTGAAAAATCTCCAACGCAACGGCGCCGTACGGATTTCCGCCAAAGAAACCGGTCCCCTGATCGCTTCACTGCTGGTCGAGTCCGAGGCCCCCGGTTGCCGGCGCCTCACCCGCGAGATTCGCTTGCACGCCCTCCGCAACTATGTCGAGGTCATCAACCGCCTCGACAAGACGCCCGTCCGCGCCAAGGAAGGCGTGCATTTCGGGTTTGGTTTCGATGTGCCCGGCGGCGTGGTGCGCATGGACATCCCGTGGGCCGTGGTTCGGCCCGAGGCGGATCAGCTCCCCGGCGCGTGCAAAAACTGGTTCACGGTCCAACGCTGGGTGGACATTTCCAATGAGGACTTCGGCGTGACCTGGGTGACGCCCGATGCGCCGCTGGTTCAAATCGGCGCCATTACCGCCAACCTGATCGGCTCCCTCCCCGACACCCGCCATTGGCTGGACCACCTCGAGCCCTCGCCGACCCTGTACTCCTGGGCCATGAACAACCACTGGCACACCAACTACCGGGCCGAACAGGAGGGTGAAACCCTCTTCCGCTATTTCATTTTTCCGCATCAAAGTCCTTTTTCGGAACCGGATGCCACCCGGCTGGGCCTCGAGTGCGGCCAGCCGCTTGTCGTCCTGCCCGCTCGGGGAAACCTTCCCCAAGCGCCCGTGCGAGTCTCAAACCCCAACGTCATGGTCAGCGCCCTCAAGCCGGCCGACGACGGCAAAGGGCTCGTCCTGCGCCTGTTCGGCCTGTCGAACAAGCCGGAAAAAGTCACCCTCGCCTGGTCGGAGCCCAAGCCCGCCAAGGTGTTCCTCAGCGACAACAGTGAGCGGCCGCGGCAGCCAGGCGGCGACTCTGTCGAGGTGCCCGCCCACTCGCTGCTAACCCTCCGTGCCGAGTGGGAAAACTGAGCCTGCCCGGCTCGCAACCTGAGCCCGCATGAAACCTCGCGACCGGGCAGGTTGCCCGTGCCGGCCGCCAGCTTTTTCCCTCCTTTCTCGTTGTGTCCGCCCGCGTGGGAAGGTTTAATAAGTCAATGAGCAATCACTTGCTGCGAAGTTCGACGCTGCTGGCCCTGGCGCTGGCCGCGCTTTGTCTCAACGCCTGCAAAACCACCCCGCCCGCCTCATCGGCCGACCGCCGCTTTTACCCCGCCAAACTGGCGGAGATGGACGCCGCCGTTCAAGAGGCTATTGCGGACAAAAAATGCCCTGGCGGAGTCCTCTGGCTCGAACACGAGAACGCCATTTACCACAAGGCCTATGGCAGCCGCGCCCTCGTTCCCGCCCCCGAGCCCATGTCACTCGACACCATTTTTGACGCCGCGTCCCTGACCAAGGTCGTGGCCTGTACGCCGGCCATCATGCTGCTGGTCGAACGGGGACAAATCAGTTTGGACGCTCCCGTCCAGAAATATCTCCCCGAGTTCACCGGCGGCGGCAAGGAAGCCATTACCGTCCGGCATCTCCTCACGCACACCTCCGGCCTTCGCCCGGGCATCGAAACCCGTTCCGATTGGACCGGCAGAAAGGCCGCCCTCCAAAAGGCCTCGGAGGAAAAAGTCCAGACCGCCCCGGGCACCGCCTTTCGGTATAGCGACATCAATTTCATCGTCCTGGGCGCGGTGGTCGAGCGCGTCAGCCGCAAGCCCCTGGAGGATTTCGTCGCCAGCGAAATCTACGGCCCGCTCAAGATGCGCGACACCGCTTACCTGCCCCCCGAATCAAAGCGCTCGCGGATTGCCCCAACGGAGGTCGTGAATGGCACGCCCTATCGCGGCGTCGTGCATGATCCCACCGCCCGAAAGATGGGAGGGGTCGCCGGTCACGCCGGCCTGTTCACCACGGCTGCCGACCTCGCCCGGTATGCCCGCATGTTGCTCAACCTGGGCGAGCTGGACGGGGTCCGCCTGTTCAAGCCCGACACGGTGCGGCTCATGACCAGCGTCCAGACGGCTCCCGCGGTCACCGCCCGCCGCGGCCTGGGTTGGGATATTGATTCCAGTTACAGCGGACCGCGCGGCCGCCTGTTCCCGTTGGGCTCCTACGGCCACACGGGTTGGACGGGCACCTCCCTCTGGATTGACCCCTTCTCGCGCACCTTCGTCATCTTCCTCTCCAATCGCAACCACCCTTCCGAGGAAGGCTCGGTGCTGGCCCTGCGCGCCAGACTCGGCACGCTCGCCGCCGAAGCCATCAAGGATTTCAACTTCGCGAGCGTGCCCGGCGCCCTCCCGCCGCGGGCCGAAGGAGAGGCCGCCGGCTCCAGCGCTCGGATGGCCAGCACCCTCAATGGCATTGACCGGCTGGTCAAACAGGATTTTGCCCCGCTGAAAGGCAAGAAGATCGGCTTGATCACCAACCACACGGGCCATGATCGCGACCGTAACCCGACCATTGACCTGTTGAAAAAGGCCCCCGGCGTCGAACTCAAAGTCCTGTTCAGCCCCGAACACGGCATCCGCGGCGCGCTGGACGAGAAGATTGGCGACAGCGTGGATGAAGTCACCGGCCTGCCCATTTACAGCCTGTATGGGGAGGTGCGAAAACCCAAGGCCGGCCAATTGGAGGGGCTCGACGCGCTGGTGTTCGACATTCAGGACATCGGCTGCCGGTTCTACACCTATATCTCCACCATGGGCCTGGCCATCGAAGCAGCCGGGGAGACCGGCAAGAAAATCTACGTCCTCGACCGGGTCAACCCCATCACGGGTTCCATGATTGACGGCCCCGTCCTGGCCGACAAAACCAGTTTCGTCGGCTTCCACCCCATTCCGCTCCGTCACGGCATGACCGTTGGCGAATTGGCCCGGATGTTCAACGCCGAGCGCAACAGCAAGGCGGAACTCGAGGTTATTCCCCTGGAAAACTGGCGCCGTTCCCTCTGGTTCGATGAAACCGGCCTGCCCTGGACCAACCCCTCGCCCAACATGCGCAACCTCAAAGAAGCCATCCTTTACCCGGGCGTCGGGCTCCTCGAAAGCGCGGTTTCCGTCGGCCGCGGCACCGACACGCCCTTCGAGGTCATCGGCGCGCCCTATATCAATGATGTGAAGCTGGCTGAGGAGTTGAATCGCGCCGGCCTGCCTGGCATCCGCTTCGTCCCCATCCGCTTCACCCCCAAGGCCAGCGTGCACAAAGACCAGCCATGCGGCGGGGTGTATCTGCTCCTGACCGACCGGGACCGCTGCCAGGTGGTGGATGTGGGGCTGCTCCTGGCCAAGACCCTCCACCGCCTTTATCCCAACCAATTTCCCCTGGACAAAATCAAACATCTGCTGCTGCACCCCCCAACACTCGAAGCCATCCGGGCCGACAAGCCCCTGGCGGAAATCCGCGCCGCCTGGCAGGCCGACCTCGATGAGTTCCAAAAGCGCCGGGCCAAATATCTGCTCTACTGAAGAAACAAGCCCCGCCTTCCGCGCGAACACTGCAGACACGCACGCCTCGGCAGCACTGAATCGGGGCCGCACGGGCTTCGCAACGACGATTTAATCCTCGCGACAGTGCTCTGTCCCTGCCGCCTCAACACCCTTGAAGGGGCGCGACTGGGGGCACGCTCCGCGGGGCGCCAAGCCGCCGACAAGGTGGCTGGCGCCGGACTCGAGGCGCGGGACCTCGGCCGTCCGGCCCTCGGTTTTTACTGCCGTGTTTGCGTCATTGACCTTGAATTCGAATGGGTTAAGCTGCGTCAGGTAGTTGCAGAGATGCTGTAATCATAATCACAATACTTTATGGAAAGACCAATTGCACCCTCCCGCAGCGGCCTTGCCCGCCGCGAGTTTCTCAAGAAATCGGCCACTGCGGCCGCCGCCGTCGCGGCGACGTCCTGGCTGAAGAGCCCTGTTTACGCCCAGGCCCCCTCGACCGGTGTCCTCGGCGCCAATGACCGCATCCGGGTCGGCATCATCGGCGTCGGCTTCGGCATCGGCCAGAACCATCTCCAGGGCATTCACGAAAAGGCCAACGAAAACAACACGGTGGTGGTCGCCGCCTGTGACGTTTTCAACAAGCGCCGGAACTGGGCCAAGGAAAAGGCCGGGCTCAAAGACAGCGACCTGAGCGTGGACTACCGCCAGATGCTGGAGCGCAAGGACGTGGACGCCGTGCTCATCGCCACGCACGACCCGCTGCACGCCCAGATGTGCATAGACGCCATGAACGCGGGCAAGCACGTGTACTGCGAGAAGCCGCTCACCCGCTATCTCGACGAGGCCTTCCGGGTCTATGACACCGTCAAGAAAACGGGCAAAATCTTCCAGGTCGGCTCGCAGGGTTGCTCGGCTGCCGGCTGGCACAAATGCGCCGAGCTGATCCAAAAGGGCGGCATTGGCAAGCTGGTTTGGGGCCAGGGCTATTACTGCCGCAACAGCCTCAAAGGCGAGTGGAATTACATGATCGAAGCCGAATCCACCCCCGAAAACATTGATTGGGAGAAATGGCTGGGCCCGGTGAAAAAACGCGAGCCCTTCAGCGCCGAGCATTTCCACCGGTGGCGGAAGTACTATCAGTACTGCTCCGGCTTGCTGGGCGACCTGGTGCCGCACCGGCTCCATCCTCTCATGCTGGCCTCCGGCAATCCGGAATTCCCCGTTCGGGTCTGCTGCATCGGCACCAAGAACGTGTTGACCGACAAGACCGTTCCCGGCACGCCCATCCGCGACGTGCCCGAACACGTGCAACTGCTGGCGGAATTCCCCAGCGGCTACATGGTGACCGTCACGTGCAGCACGGTCAACGCCAAGAGCCCCGGCTTCGCGATTTATGGCCACGCCGCGACGATGAACATCGGCAGCAGCGGCGAGCGCATTGAGTTGGTTCCCGAGAAGGAATTTGCCGAGGAGATTGATCCGGAAACGATCACCGGTCTCCAGCCTGAAGACATCCGGGTCCATGAAAAGAACTGGTTCGATTGCATCCGCTCGGGCAAGCAGCCCAACGCGAACATCGAACTGGCCATCCGGGTTCAAACCGTCATCTCCCTGGCTGAAATGGCCGACCGGCTGCGCATCACCTGCCTCTTCGACGAAAAGACCCGCAAGATTACCGATGCCTCCGGCAAGGAAGTGCCCGTGCTGACCTACGGCACCACCGACTTGTCCTAGGCGCCGCCCTTGGGTTTGTGATCAACGGGTTTCACGGGGTCTCCCCGTGAAGCCCGTTTGGTTTTACCCCCATCCTCGCCACCCCGTCCTCTTTCGCGCTCCATGCCAACCGTCACCCTCGCCCGCCACGCCATGGCCACGCGCTTCGAATTCGTGCTCCAGGGGGACGACCCGGTCACGCTGCGCGCTGCCGGGGAGGAGGCTTTGGCGGAAATCGAGCGGCTCGAAGCTCAATTGAGCCTTTTTGTCCCCACCAGCGAAATTGCTCATGTGAATGCCCGTGCCGCCAAAGGGCCGGTGCGCGTCAGCGCCGAGGTTCTTGCTCTGCTGCAACGGGCGGCCCGGTTGCACCAGGAGACGGACGGCGTATTCGACATTACCATCGCCCCGCTATTGGGCTGCTGGGGCTTTCTGGGCGGCCCTGGCCACCTGCCGGACAAGGCCCGCCTGGCGGAAGCTCGCGAGTGCGTTGGCATGGATAAGGTCCATCTCGACCCCGACAGGCGGACGGTCCGCTTTCTTCGCGACGGGATGATGCTCGATTTGGGAGCCATTGGGAAAGGATATGCCATCGAGCGGGCGGTGGAGATTCTGCGCGAGGCCGGCATTCAGCGCGCGTTGTTGCACGGCGGCACCAGCACGGTTTACGGCTTGGGAGAACCTCTTGAAGGCGGCCCTTGGAAGATCGGCCTCCGTGCCCCCCCGTGCCTCTCAGCCGCCCCTCCCCTCGAAATGCCGGTGATCCGTCTCCGCAATGAGGCCCTCTCGGTATCCGCCCGGTGGGGAGAGTCCTTCGAAGCAGGCGGCCAGACTTACGGACACGTTCTGGACCCTCGCACCGGACGGCCTGTGGCCCACGGTCCCGTCTTGGCCGCCATCATCGCCCCTTCGGCAACCGACACGGACGCCTTGTCCACTGCCCTGCTGGTGTTGGGCCACTCCGCTTTTCAGCCCGTTGCCGCGAGGCGGCCCGGTTTGCGTGCTGTCCTGGTAACCGAAGCCTCTCAAGGCCGCTTCATTGTAACCGGAAGCGGGCAGGAGGCCTTCCCTGCGTGTTAAAGCCTGTCCCCAGTAATGGTGACATGCGGGTTCCCGCCTTTCTGGTATGTTAGGAGCGTGATAACGATGCAAAAGCGCAGTATTCCAAGCCGTGTGTAGGGCTGGTTGGGCGCATGTCTGCGGCGCCGCGTCGGTTCAGTAAGTGCTTTTTGTAGTATGTGTTCAAAGACCGGGTTAAGAGCCCGGTCTTTGTGTTTTCGGGAGCAAGGATTCGCCCGCCTCCAGCCCGCGACGAGGAAACGGGGCGGTTATAAATCCGAAGGAGACGGGGAACTGCGGCTTGCTTGAGTTGGCTGGGCCCGCTTAATGCCAACGAACTGGTCGAATTCGCGGCTGAACTTGGTCATGGCTTGGGTAATCTTGGCCGGTTGCTCGGACAAGGTGGCCAGCATCCGCGCCGCCATCTCCGGTTTGCTGCGGATCAATTCCAGACTCGCAATCACCAACGACAGGTGGTTGTTAATATCATGCCTCATGACCCGGAGCTTCAGCTCAAGCTCGGCCACCTGTTCGGGCGTTAACGTGACTGGCGAACTGGGCAGTTCCATCCCGGCTAAAATGCGCAATCCAGTGGCTCCAAGGCAAGCCGTCGTTTTGGCTCAGAAGCCATTGGAACACAGGGACTTTTTGGCGGGGGCCTCCCGCCAGTGAATTCGAGCCGCGATCGTCCCGCCCCGGTTTCGCTGCCAAAACCCGCCCTCCAGCCCCCCTGCTCTTCCTCCATCAGACTTTATCTCGGTCCAATTTCTGCACCACCTCTGTGGCGCGTTTGCTGTTGCGTTTTTGCTTGCCAAATCGTGCCGGATTGCCTATTCTCGCTGCCATACAGAACCTCGTGAACCTTATGAAAACGGCATGTGCTTTCCTCTGCCTTGGAGCCACGGCGCTTGTCTGCCTGGTCCCCACCCGTTCCTCCGCCGACATCCGCACAACCGCCTACGGAGCGGGAGCGGACGTCGAACTGCGGGAACACACTGACAGCGGTGCCAACACCCCCTCGATGAACACACGGACCAGCTCCAGTGGCGACCGCAATGAGGTCATTGCGCTTCGCTTTGATTTGTCGGGTTACACCCTCTCGGACCTGACCGGCGTGACGCTCTCCGTGATCAATTTCCGCAACGACAGCAGCACCCGCAAAGTGGCCTTGTACGGCGTCCACCCCGATGCGCTGCCTCCCACCGGCTCCTTCACGGTGGACACTTGGGACGAGACCACCGTGAAGTTTTCCACCATGCCCGGGCTGCTGGCCCCGGACGGCAATTTTCTGACCCAGAGCCTCAATTTGGACAAACTGACCCCGCTGGGGCAAATCAGCTATCATCCCAATTCAGAAGGGTTGCCGGAGGTGTTCAGCGACCCCGCCCTGACCACCTTTATTCAAACCTACTCGGGCGGCAACCTCGTAACTTTCCTCCTGGCCCAAGCCACGGACTACTCCACCACGGGTCAGGCCCGCATCGCGTCCAAGGAAGCCACCGCCCTTAACTCGAGCGATCCATTGGACGACTACGCTCCCTACCTGACCTTTAGTGTGGTGCCCGAGCCTGGCGCGGCAGCGCTGTTCGGAGCCGGACTTGGACTCCTCGTCGCGTTCCGCCGTTCGAGGCAACCGTAATCGGAACGCCTTCCCCCTGGCCCGCATGCGGCGGCTGGGGGAGCAGACCCCTGCCGCGGTCAGGCAGCCGGAAGGGACACCCGGAGCTTGCGAGCCGGAAGCGGACTTCCCAACGCCGCAGCGAAACGGGCTGGGGCTCTCATTCCTTTTGGTTTCTCGCTTTCGGGTTCCTCGCTGACTGCCCGCGCGGCCGGCCCCTGACGCGCATATTTTGTTGTCTTTCAACGAGTCCAAGCCAAGATGAGTGGCGCCATGTTTCGCGCCTTCGTTCTAATCTTCAAACCGTTGCGCGCGTGGGCCCGTATCCACGAGGCGCAACGCGGCATGCTTTTCATTTTCTTTGTCCATCTTCTCCCCCTGCTGGTCCTGGTATCGGCCGCCGAAGGCTTCGGCCTTGTCCACTTCGGCAAATGGCGCGGCGTCATCCCGCGGCTCCAGCAGTTTCCCTTGGGCGAAGCGGTCGTTTTCGAAATCGCCCAAATCCTGGTTGGGATTCTGCTGGTCCTGACCGGCACGCTTCTCGTCAAAGCCCTCGGCGAGACCTTCCATGGGCGCCATACGTTCACCCAGGCTTTTACGGTCGTCGCCTTTGGCCTCAGCCCCCTGTTCCTGATGCGGCTGCTCGATATCTTTCCCAGCGTTTCGCCGTGGGTCAGTTGGGCCGTCGGCATCCTCCTCAGTGCCGGAGCCCTCTACCACGGGGTCCCCCAAATCATGGACCCCGATCCCCCCCATGCCTTTGGCCTTTTCCTCATGACCACCATTCTCCTGACGCTGACCAGTGGCCTTGCCCGCCTGATTACCGCCTTTTACCTCCAAGGCAAGTTCCCCGAAATCGAGGCCTGGGTCATCAATTTCGCCTCCCGGCTCCCGCTCTGATTTGTGACGCTCGACGATACCATTGCCGCGATCGCCACCCCGCCGGGAGCATCCGGTCTGGCGGTTGTCCGGCTTTCCGGCAGGGAGGCTCTCGCCATTGCGGACAAGTGTTTCGTGCCGGCCGGCAAAAAGTCCGTCCGGGCTTCCGCCGCGCCATCCCACACCCTCCAATACGGCCATATTTTCCAGAACGGCGTCCGGCTGGACGAAGTGCTCCTGGCGGTCATGCGCGCCCCCCGGTCGTTCACCCGGCAGGACGTGGTGGAAATCACCTGTCATGGCGGCCTGCTGCCGGCCCGAATGATCCTGGAGACCCTCCTCCAATCCGGTGCCCGCATGGCCGAGCCCGGCGAATTCACCCGCCGCGCTTTCCTGTTGGGCCGGATTGACCTGGCGCAGGCGGAAGCGGTGGCGGATTTGATTCATGCGCGAACCGAGCTGGCGCTGCGGGCCGCCAATGAGCAGCTCGCCGGCAAACTCTCCCAACGCATCAATGCCTTGCGGGACCAGATGATGCAGGCGCTGGCTCATGTCGAGGCGCATATTGATTTTCCAGACGAAGACATCGCCCCCGACAGCCGGGACCAGCTCCAGGCCCGCCTCGAAACCTGCGCCGCTGTGATGGCCGACTTGCTGCAGACCGCCCGGGAAGGCCAAATCCTCCGGCAAGGCATCCGCGCCGCCATCATCGGGGCCCCCAACGCCGGCAAGTCGAGCCTCCTGAACTGTCTCCTGGGCAAGGACCGCGCCATCGTCTCCCCCACACCCGGCACCACTCGCGATACCATCGAGGAAACCGCGAATATTCGCGGCTTTCCTGTGGTGTTCATTGACACCGCCGGCCTCCGCCAGGCCCGGGATGAAATCGAGTTGGAAGGCATCCGCCGCAGCCGCCGCAGCCTCGAGCAGGCCGAAGTCGTCCTCCACGTCTGTGACGCCTCCCAGCCTCCCAACCCCCTCGACCAAAACCTCGTTGCCGAATGCGCCGGCAAACCCCGCATTCTCATCCATAACAAATGCGATTTGCCCCGCCAGCTTCCCCTCCCAGCCGATGCCAGCGTGCCGGTCGTGGAAGTCAGTTGCCTCACCGGCATGGGGGTCGAAACTCTCAAAGACACTTTGCGCAACCTGGCCTGGTCGGGAGAGATCAAGGCCGAATCCCTCGAGGTGGCCATCAGCGCCCGGCACCAGGATGCGCTCCACCGCGCCCGCACCGCCACCCTCCGAACCTTGGACGCGCTCAAAACCGGCCAGAGTCTCGACCTCGTCGCCTTGGAGCTGCGCATCGCGGTTGGCGCCTTGGGCGAAATCGTCGGTCAAACCGCCACAGAAGACCTCCTCGACGCCATTTTCAGCCAGTTCTGCATCGGAAAATAAATCGAATCACCGCCCGCGTGACTCCCGGTCGCTGGGGGCGCGCTGACCGGGAAAAACCCAACGCTCCGAAATGCAGGCCCGCTTACTTGCGGGCGGGCCGCGGTCTTGGACCGACACTGCGAAGATCAATCGGCTGGAATCCGAGGGCGAAGGCGGGCGAGCCCGGCATAAGGCGGAAGTCCCCCTGCGCTGGATTCACAAAGAGGGGATCTGCATACACCGAATTTCGGTCTTTCCCCCGGGCCTGCCATTCGGACCAGCTCCCCCCGCCGAACTTGACATTCTCCAACTCCAATGCCGGGTTCCAGAACAGATTCCAATTGGATTCGAAAGTCACTTTTTCAGTGGCAGGCGGGCGGTTCGGGTTCGTGTGAAACGAATAGGTCAGGTCCTCCCAGTTCTTGCTGAACAGCTCGCCCGTGGTCCAGTAAACGATGTTGCGCTCCAAAAACACCGTCCGATGCGGTTCACTGCGGGTACGACTGAGCTGTTCCAGCCGGCCGAAAGCGAAGATGTTGTTCCGCACGGTCACCTCCCTGGCATAGTGGATGTTGAACGGGGCGAACTTGGTGCGATAGCCCACATTGCTTTCCACCAGCAAGTGCGTTGAGCCCTCATCGTGATAAATCCCCCAGCCGCCGTAGCGGTTGGCATCCACATCATGAATCAGGTTGTTGCGAATGGTGGTGCCGGGAGAAACCCCCAGCGTGTAAATGGCGCCCATATCGGACAACAGGCCCTGGCCAATGTCGTGGATATGATTGTATTCAATGCGGTTGCCCTGGCTGATGCTCCGCCCGTAGCCCCAGACCCAGCCAACCGAAATGCCCGTATAAAAGCCATGATGGATGTGGTTGTGGGCGACAAGGTTTTCCTCCGTGTTCATCAGCAGCACGCCCACAGCGGAGGGATAGGTCTGGCCGTAGCGATGGACGTGGTTGTCAAGGATCCGATTGCGTCCGGTGCGTTCGAAGGGGTGGTTGCGTTCCGTGCCACCGTTGATGCGAAGCCCCCCGGCCGCCAGATTCGACAGTTCGTTATGGGCAAACTCCAGGTCGCTGCATCCCTCCCCCGCTTCGATGGCCCAGGTACCCAGGTTGCGGAACCTGCAGTTCTCGAACCGGCACGAGCGAGCGCCCCGAAGCGTGATGGCCGCCGGAATGCTCGCTGAACCCTGGCGATCATTCGAGTTGCCCGGCGGCAAACGGAAATACGAATACTCGAAACCGAGCCCCTCAAAAGCCAGGTGCTCCACGAATTCGCCTCGCGCAGGGTTGCCGTTAATGCGGATAAAGGCTGGCAGTTGCGGCGCGACGATTTCCGCGCCATCCAGGTCGTCGCCGGGCAGTGGAATGTAATAGACTTCTCCCCTGGGCGCATCCAGATACCATTCCCCCGGTGCGTCCAGCCCTTCAAAGACATTCTCGACGATGTAACGCGCTCCCTCTTCGCTGAAGTCATCGGTAAACACCTTTCCGGCCTTGTGGGCAAACTTGACAATGTGGTTTTC
This sequence comes from Verrucomicrobiota bacterium, assembly GCA_029974925.1. Lineage (GTDB taxonomy): Bacteria > Verrucomicrobiota > Verrucomicrobiia > Limisphaerales > UBA8199 > JARKQH01. The sequence continues at coordinate 6,061 of JARKQH010000412.1, read as the reverse complement.
AGGATCCACCGAAAGAATCGGCAGGTGCGAGTCGGTCCAAAAGTGGTAAACGATCACTTCCACCTGGCTCAGGTTGGTCCAGTCCGCACGAATGTCTCCGGGACTGAACTGGAAGGACTGGCAGTCCGTGTGGTAATTGACCGTCTTGGGCGTGCCCTCCGGGCACCCGGCCACCCGAAGGAAACCCTCGTTGGGAATGCGCGCCCGGACCTGCGGGGCGCCGTTGACAAAGAGTTGATTAAAAAGCCAGCTCCCAGCCCGTGCCTCGGGCACAGGCGCTCGCCATAGATTGGGCCCGACCCGCCTCCACCCGCTGATTCGGCGGCCTCCACTCAAAACCACGCGCTGGCCGGGCGCCGCCGAGTAGATCACCGGCGACCCCGGCGTCCCTGAGTCCCGAGGAGTGAACTCGACCGGCTCGGCCAACAGGTAAGTCCCTTCCTGAAAAATCACGTTGATGGGCCGGGCCAGGCCGGGGTGGGCAACCCTGACTTGTCGAACGGCGTCCCGCGCGCGGCCCAGGGTGGCAAAGGGTCTCCGTTTGGTGCCGGGATTGGCATCCGACCCCTGGGGGCCAATGTAGAATTCGACTGGTGAAGCGGAAACCAGACCCAGCCCCAGACTCGTGGTGAAAACAAGCAGCGCCCGTAAAAGCCTTGCCGGTGCTCTTGGGACAGAAACGCGCATGACACTTGATACCTGCAACCGCCGGGAAAAAGCCATACAAAAGACCCCCCCGCTCTGCCATGCCGTGGCTGTCGTGTCCCACGCCAGGAAGCCGGTCAATGTCGGGGTGGGCGGCTGCCCCGCCCGGGTAGCGGTCGCAGAGCAGGGCAACGCGGCCGCGCCGCGCCGGGGAAAGCCCCTCACGCCCGCACGTTCAGGCCGCAACTGCGAAGATAATTCTTCAACTCCGGAATCTGAATCAGGCCGAAATGAAACACCGACGCGGCCAACAACACCGTGGCGCCCGCCTCGGCCGCTTCCCGGAAATGTTCCTTGGCGCCGGCGCCTCCGGACGCCACCACCTCGACGCCGGTCTCCTCGGCAATTCGCCGGATCAAGGGCAGATCATATCCCGTTCGCGCCCCGTCGGTGGCTTTGCTGGTCGGCAGAATGCAACGCACTCCGTAGCCGGCCACCTGTTTCGCCCATTCGACCGCATCCTTGCCGGTCGGCGTCCGCCCGCCATCAATGAACACTTCATAGCCGGAAGGCAGGCCGGGATTCCGGTCCACATCAATCGCCACCGTAACCTTTTCGGCGCCCAACTCGCGAATCATCTCAGCAATCACCGCCGGCTTCCGATAGGCGGCGCTGCTGGTCGAAACCTTGTCCGCCCCGGCCTGAATCACCGCTGAGGCCGACGCCACATCGCGGATTCCGCCCCCCACGGTGAACGGGATCGTGGTCACCTCGGCCACTCGCCGAACCACCTCCAGCATCGTGGCCCGGTTCTCGACCGTGGCCGTAATGTCGAGCATGGCCAGTTCATCGGCGCCCGCCGCGCAATAGGCCTTCGCACAGGCCACCGGGTCGCCCGCGTCCTTGATGTCAACAAAATGAACGCCTTTGACCACCCGGCCATTCCGCATGTCCAGGCACGGCATGATGCGAATTGGGTTTACCATATCTGGCGCGCTGCGGGTGAGACGCTCGGAATCGGCAGCGGAATGATTCAAACCAACGGCCTACCGCGATGCGCGCAGCCGCAACTGTTCCCGCAACCATTGGGGACGATTGGTCGTGATCCCGTCCACCCCGGCCTCCGCCTGCTTCGCCGCCACCACCGGATCGTCCACCGTCCAGGTGTAAAGCTTCAGCCCCGCCCCATGCACCTTTTGCACAAACTCCCGGTCTATGGGGAAGCCGTAGTTCAAATCCAAGCCCTCAAACTTCGCCGCCTTCGCCTTCTCAATCAACTCGTCAACCGGCGGGAACTGTTTCTTCTTGTCCGCCCCCGCCAGCCAATACATTTCCAGTTTTGGCAAGCGCTCTTTGGCCTGACGCAGGGTTTCGTAATTAAAGCAAATCAGCGGCGTTTGCTCCGGTTTCTTCCGAGAGGCTTTCAACACCCGCTCCAGTTCCGGCAGAATCTCCGGCCCGCATTTGATCTCAATGAATATCCGTTTGCCCTCCGGCACCAGTTTCAGCGCCTCGGACAAATATGGCACTGGCTCCGAGAACCCTTTCCCCTCCCACTGCCCCCATTTCCCCACGTCCAACCGCCGCAATACTCTGGAGGTGGTCACCGCCATGCGGTTGCTCACCCCGGCGGTTCGCAACGTGTCCGGATCATGCATCAGCATGATCTTCCCATCCTGGGTCAGGTATATGTCACATTCAACCGCCTCGGCCCCCTGCTCGAACCCCAGCCGCAACGCCGCCAGGGTATTCTCGGGCGCATCATAAGAGGCGCCACGATGCGCCACGATTTCCAAACCATTGGAGGATAAGCCGCTCATCAGGGAAGCTAACAGGCAGGTGCAAAAGAGAATGTTCTTCATTTCGTCTTAACGCACTAACTAAACCCTCTCACCCACCCTGTCAAGGCCCGAATCCGGCCCCATCCGCTGAGCGCCTCTTCACGACACCCCCCGGATAACCCCCTATCTCCGCGACGAAGCGCCGGGACCGGGGCATTTTGAGCCCTTGGCGGCCGATGGTTTTTCGAGGCGCGCCTCTCCTCTCCAATCTGCTTCCATTCCCACGAGGAGAGCCAGCTTCCTGGTGGGGTTGAGTTGCGCCCGCCCGCCCCCCATTCCCCCTCTTGACTTTCTGCCGCTGCCGGGAGGATTATGCCGCGGTTAGCAGAAAGGCGCCATTGTGCTTAACGAACCGTACGCTCCACCGAAATACTTCCAGATCAGCCGGGACATTATCGCGCAGATCCAGCATGGCCAACTGGCCCCTGGCATGCCTGTCCCGTCGGAGAACGACATCATCGAAAAGTACAAGGTCAGCAATACCACCGCCCGCAAGGCCCTCCACGAGCTCGAGAAGGCCGGCTGGGTCAACCGCGTCAAGGGCAAGGGCACTTTCGTCCGCGACTACACCGTGGTCCGGGCCATCAATCGCATATTCGGCTTTACCAAGAACATGATTGAGGCCGGACGCAAACCCTCGACCCGCCTGATCGGCTTTCATCTTCGATCCGAGGACCACTCCCAAACCGTCAATGGCAGACTCTACACCATGCGCGGCCCGGTCTGTGAAATTGAGCGCGTTCGCTACGCCGACGGCATCCCCATGATGTGCGAGACTCGCTACATTTCCCTCCAGCTCTGCCCGGACATTCACCGGAAAAACCTTGAGCAGTCTCTTTACGCCATTTTTGACAAGGAATACGGCATCCAGCTCACCGAAATCAACCAGATGCTCAGCGCCGTGGTCTTGGAAGGAGACGCCCTCAAACCCTTCCAAGTCACCAAACCCATCCCTGCTTTCCGCGTAGAGGGCGTGTCTTTCTGCGGCAAAGAGTTGATCATCGAAATGGAGGATTCCGTTTATCGCGGTGATATGTATCGCTTTGCGGCGAAGGCGGTTAGGTAGCGAACTGCCAGGTGACAAAAATTTTCAAAAAAAACGTTTGACGGATGAAGGAAAAGGGGTTACCTAGAGCGTTAACGCACGGGTATGCGTCTCACGCGCTTTTACGTTCGCTGCGGCTCGGCTCCCGCCGTCCCTGCCTTGGTTGGCAGTGACCGGCACGGCCGCATCGCGCCGCAAGGCACCCCTGACCTCGCCCATCTCGTGCGCCATAGCTCCCTCACCCACTCGTCACCAGGATTTCACCATCGAAGTCTTGCCCCGGCCTGCCGCCTCCATCAAGGTGTCGGCATCCGGGATTGCAGGGCGGCAGAACCGCTGAGCCCTGCGAGGATGTGATCTCAGTAAACCACGACACGTAAGAGCACCCATGAAAACAACAAGCCAAAAACCCACAACAAACCCCGAACGTTTCCCGTTCAGTTCATGCCTCGGCAAGTTCCTTGCCTGCGGGCTGTTGTCCGGCGTGCTGGCAGCCAGCCAGTTGCTCGCGGCGACAGTAACCATTGTCAGTGACGACTTCGAGTCCTACACCGGCGCCGCCACCAGTCTCAGCGATACCAGTGATGCGGACCCCGCAGTGCCCAACGGGGTGATTGCCGATGACGATCCGGTGGGAGGAGTTGCCGGCAGCGGCGTGCAATTGATCAATTGGCTGGCGCATTCCGGCTCCCAATCCCTCCTGGTGCGCAGCGGGTCCGAAGCCCAGCTTAATCTGCCGGACACGCGCAGTGGTTCGAGCTACACCTTGGACTACTGGATGCATGTCGTCCGCGAGCCCACCAGCGACCGCAACTTCTACCTCATCGTGGGCGGCATGGGAGCCGACAATAACGGCAGCGATGTGGTGGCGTTTATCGTTCAGCGCAGTGCCGGCTCGACGGTGTGGCAGTATTTCGATGGCGTGGGCCCCGGCGCTGGCGCCTGGGTGAGCACACCGGCAAACCAGGCGCCCGGAACGTGGCAACACCACCGCTTTGTCATAGACGCGAACGCCCTGACGTTCACTCTTTACATTGACGACATGAACAACCCCGTGGTCAGCGGGGTGGACCTGGCCCGGCCGGATTCGGGCCTCCCAACGCGCTTGGTCATCCGTAACGAAGGCAATTCGGCCGACGACGGTTACTTCGCGATTGACGACATCACCCTGACGGTGGAGAACCCGATTGATTTGACCACCACCTTCACCGAAAACTTCGAAAGTTATCCGGCCCGTGTCAATGTTGACGACGACGCGGATCCTTTGGGCCCGTGGGTCACTGTCGAAAGCGACGGCACCAGCACCGCCAGACTCCGCGCGCCGGGCAAAGTTCAGGTCGTGGATTCCGCGACGACTGGCATTCCGGTTCGTCCGGGCGGCACGGGCAGCAAATTCCTCAAGCTCGAGGGCGGCCAGCGCGCCGGTGCAACGATTGCCTGGGGCGTCACTCCCCAATCCGATGTCCAAATCACCTGGTGGGCCCGCGTTCCCGCCTCCGTCGTGACGGTTGGGACCGAGGCCAACTATCTCCGGATGTCGCTCTACGGCGCGGAGAACGGCAACTGTCTGGCAGGTGACAACGCCCTGTTGGGGTATGGCATCCGCAGCGCCACCGTGGGGGATGCCACCTCGCTGACCTACTACGCGGGAAACGCCTGGTTTGATTCCGGCAAGGATTACACCCCCGACACGTGGGAGCAATATCGGCTCACCACCCACACCGCGCAGGGCAAATACACCATCATCAAGAACCCCGACAGCGCCAATCCCGAGGTGGTGGTGGACCGCGGTCCCTTCATCGGCACGGCCACCAACTGGTTCCCGGTGTTTATGGCGGCGTGGAGTTCCTCCAACGGCACCAACCATCCCCCCGTTTACATTGACGACATCGAAGTCAAATCCCTCGTGGCCAACGCGCCGGAATTGGGAGACCCCTACACGGTGACCTTCCACGGCACCCGTTTCACCAACGTCACCGAGCTCAAGATTGGCGGCGGGGTCGGCAAGGCGGCGGTGGACCCGCGGGACAACAGCACCATCGTGTTCGCCATGGATACCGCTCCGGGCGGCATCTACCGAGCCACCAAGGTCGCCAGCGGCAACTGGGTCGTGGACCCCACGCCGCTTGCCGCCGGCCTGGACCGCCCGTCCGGCCTGACCGTGGACAACAACGGCACCATCTGGTGGACCCATGACTACAGCCAGGCGGTGATGCGCCTGAAAGCGCCGTGGGACAGCAACACGCCCGAAACGCTCATCTCCTACTTCGGCGACCCGGCGATTGACGATGACCCCATTGATCTGACGGTTGCCCCGGACAACTTCAACGGCGGCCTGGGCCAGCCGGGCATGATTGTCATTGCCGACTGCGGCAGCGACGGCGACGCGTTTAACGCGTTGAACCTCCTGGACCGCAACACGACCGAGCTCAATCAGACCACCACCACCTTCCTGGTGCCTCCGACCACCGGTCTCCTCGGCGGCGGCAACCTCAACGCCATCACCGCCCTGCCGGCTTATGGCGAGGTG
>JARKQH010000053.1 GCA_029974925.1 Verrucomicrobiota bacterium | reverse complement strand
CCAGAAACCCGGACTGGAGTTTAGAATGCTCGTGTTGAGGGGGTAATCGAAGCTTTCAAAGAAGGCGTTCCGCGCCGAAGGCAGAACCATCACCGCGAAAGAAACGCTGGTGGCGTTGCTGTTTGTATCGGTTGCGGTCAGGGTCACGATCCCCACGCCCGTGGCGCCGGTCACGGGTGTCACCGTCACCGTCCGGTTGCTGCCGGAGGCGTCGGCAGTGAAAGACAAATTGGCCAGCAAACCCGCGCTGTAGGTCGCCACCACACCGGTGACACTCAGCGTGCTGGCCGGCGATTCCGCATCCCAGACGGTGAACGGAATGGTCACGGGCACGTTCACCAGCGTGTTGGTGGGGCCCAGACCCGCTACCAGCGGCGGGTTGTCCGTCACCAGCGCCGTCACTCGAAACACCCGTTGCGCCATGTTGCCGGCGGAGTCCATCACGATGACGGTGATGTCCGCCACTCCGCTGCTGGTGGCAATGACGTACACCTTGCGGTTGACGCCCGCGCCCTCAAAGAAGACGTTGCCCGAGGGCACCACCCCTTCGTTTGAGGAAATGGCATAGGGGTAGAGGAAGTCGGGGCCATCTTCAGGGTCATTGACCGTGAAGCTGTTGGTGGGCGAATTCTGCCCCGGGACGGTGGTGATATTTGTCAGAGCGGAAATTGAGGGCGGCGCGCCCACAAGCGTTTGGTAGCTGACGTAGGTCTGGTTGAGCGCCAGGCGCAAACCGGCGGCGGCGTTGGTGGGATCGTTAAACGGACTGGTCATCACCAGCACCAGTTCATTCCCGATCAGAAAATCGCCCCAAGGCGCCGGGAGTTTCACAGTGGCGGTGGCCCCTCCCCCGGCGGGCGAGATGAAATCCACGAGGGGCGTGGCGGTATAGGTGTTGGTGGGATCGGTCAACATGCCATTGCCATTGGTCTGGTTCGCCTGGGCATCCCGCCAGATCAGCACGCTGCTGTTGAAGGCCGGATAGGCCTGATTGAGCGCCCACACCATGGGATGCTGCCGGCCGCTGTTGCTGGCGGTCGTAAAGGTCAGACTTAACGCATCATTCGTGTTCGGGTTCAATCCCGCGAAGTTAAACTTGAAGTAAGCCTTGCCCGAACTGCCGCTCCCATACTTGACCATGAGATAGCCCAGCGTTGACTCGTCCATATCCACTGCGAAATTCGAGCCATCGCGAATCGTCGCTTCCGCCGTCGGGTATAAAGGAACTTGCGCCAAACCCGAACCCGTGAGGACCATGGCCGCTGCCGCCGTAAGGGAGATAGGAATTCGCTTCGTTTTCATAGGTTGCGTCTGTGTGATTATGGGCAATACAAATCGCTTTTCAATTCAATTCCGCTGACGGCTCGCCTCCTCCGGCCGCATCAGCACCCCGCCCTTCGCCGGACACGCCCGGCGCGTTGCCTCATGGCAAAAGGTAACCGAAGGTGAGGGAGAAATCCAGGTTGATGACTCATAATAGAGGTGACTCAAGGTTGGAGGTGGTGGAGGACGAACTGAAGCTGATGTTCGATCTGTTCCTTGAGGGCAAAAGGG
>JARKQH010000334.1 GCA_029974925.1 Verrucomicrobiota bacterium | reverse complement strand
CAGTCAGATTGGCAGCGGCGCCGGCCATGGAGGAGCCGGCGGCGCGTCCTCGCAACTTCCCGGAGGCGGCGTTTACGGTTCGCTGCAACAACCGACAACGCCGGGTAGCGGCGGGGGCCGCGGGATGTCCATCGGCCAGCCATCAGGCAGTCCGGGGGGCGGCGCGATTCTAATGAGCGTCCGCAACGGCCTCACGATCAATGGCGTTATTTCCGCCAATGGAATCTCCGGCGTCGAAGACGAGGCCGGGGGCGGTTCCGGGGGCAGCATTTGGCTGAACGCCGGGTGGGTGTCCGGTCTGGGCCGCATTACCGCCGAGGGCGGATCAGGCCAGCTCTACGGCGGAGGGGGCGGGGGCGGGGGACGCATCGCGATCTATTCCCCGGCCAATGTGTTCGCCGGGATCATCTCCCTTCGGGGCGGTGACGGTTTCGAGCCGGGCGCCGATGGCACCGTCCATCTGGCTTCAACTTTTGCGCCGCTGGAGGTCCTGGCTCAATCCCCGACCGGCACCGTATCCTCCACTGTGAGCCAAATCGAACTGACCTTTAACACAAGCATTGACCCCTACTCGGTGGGGGCGGTCGAAGTCGGGTTGACTACACCCGCCGGCCCGATTCCTGCCAGCAATTGCACGGTGACGGTTACGGGCTCGCGTGGCTTGAGCATTGCCTTCCCAGCCCAGTCCGCCGAGGGGGATTATACGCTCGCAATCGGCCCGCAGGTGCGTGACCTCTACCAGAACCCCATGGCTCAGCCCTACACCGGCCATTTCACGATTGTCTGGCCGCAGATTCATGGGCGGGTTACCGACACCAACAATCAGCCGGTTGCCGGGGTGCTGGTGGAAGCCAGCAACGGGCTGACCTCAGCGCTCACAGACACCAACGGAGAGTACGCGGTGAAAGCTCCTTTGGGCGTGAGCGTGAGACTCGTCCCCAGCAAGAGCGGGCTCTTCTTTGTCCCCGGGGCGTTTGATCTGGGCAATGTCCAGGGTGAGCTTTGGGAGTACAACTTCCAGGCGCACAACTCCGGGTTGTTGGGGATGGACTGCATCCGGGAACCGGCCGGCTTGGCCGTTGGTTGGTACGCTGTGGCGGGCGCCACCTATCAGGTGCTTTGGTCCTCCAACCTGGTGGATTGGGTTCCCTACGACCTGCCGGTCATCGGAACCAACGGGCCGGTGCGCCTCCTGCTGCCGTTCCAACAAACCCCGGTCGGGTTCTACCGGCTCCAAGTGGTTCCGTGAGACCCTTGGCCGCTCCGCTGCCGCTTCGCAACCGAAGCTCAGGCCTTCCCCGCCTTCTTCTTCTTGGGGGTGTTGACGGGGGTGGCCAGTTGGGGCTTGGCCTCGGGTTGTCGGGCAAGAATGCCCCGAAGTTGGGCCACGATTTCGGGCTTTGAGTCGGCCAGATTGCGGGTTTCGCCCGGGTCCGCCTCATAGTCGTAGAGTTCGAGAATTGCCGTGTCGGGCGCGGCGCCCGCGCGTTTCCACTCGACCAGGCGATACCGGGCGGTGCGCACCGCGCGCCCCAGCAACGGTCCCATGCCTCGAGGCGAACGCGGATAGACGTGAAAGACCGCTTCCTTGGTTTTTGCAGAGGCAGGATTCTTCAGGGCGCCAACAAAGCTTTGGCCATCCAATCCCCCGGGCACCGGCAGGCCCGCCAGCTCACAAAGCGTGGGGTAAACATCCACGCTTTCAACCAGCGCGGGACAAACTTTTCCTCCCGGGATATTCGGCGCGGCAACCAGCAGCGGGATGCGCGTCGCCTCTTCGTAGTTCGTGTGTTTGCACCACATGCCGTGATCACCCAAATGCCAGCCGTGGTCGCCCCACAACACCACGATGGTGTTCGGGTCCAGACCGAGACGCTCCAGTTCCCGCAGAACCCGCCCCAACTGGGCGTCCATGTAACTGGTGGCGGCATAATACCCGTGAATGAGCTGGCGCTGTTGCTCGGGACTGAGCGGGCCAACCTTGGGAATGTCGCTGTAATTCCTCAGTTCGCCCCACGTGGTCGGCGCGAAGCTCGGCGCGCCTTCCGGCGGCGTTTGACGCGGATGCGGTTGAAACGCCTCCCGGGAGTAGAGGTC
>JARKQH010000331.1 GCA_029974925.1 Verrucomicrobiota bacterium | reverse complement strand
GCAATCACGATGCTTTCAATGAGCACCTGCGTGAAAATGGCCAGGCCGGTCGCGCCCACCGCCTTGCAGATGCCGATCTCGCGAATGCGCTCGTTGATGCTGGCCAGCATGATGTTCATGATCCCGATTCCGCCCACCAGCAGGCTGATGGCCGCAATGATCCCGCCGCTGATCCGCGCGTTCCGAATCTGCTGGTTGATCGTCTCCAACTGGTTCTCCTGCGTGCGAAACCCGAAATCCTCGATTCCCCGGTGCGTCAACATCAGCACGTTGCGCGCCTGCTGCAGCGCCGGCTCCAGCTCCTCCATCCTGACCACCTTCAAATCAATGTCGGTCAGGCGCGCGTCCGGGATGCCATCCTTGTCCCCTGCCGCCCGGAACCGGATCCAGGCCGTGTTCAGCGGCATGTAGATCGTGAGGTTCTTCCGCATGAACGCCCAGCCGCCTCCGCGCCGGCCAAATCCCCGCATCCGGTTCGGCCCGGCCTGCGCGGGCTGGGGATTCGGCGCCGCGGCCTCCCGCAGCTTTCGCTCCTGCTCCCCTTCGTAACGCTCGAACATCCCGACGATCGTGAAAGGCTGCTGGTTGATGAAAATCGTCTCGCCAATCGGCACAATCTCCCGCCCCACTTGCTCCGGAGCCCCGAACAACTCGTCGCGGATCGCCGTCCCAATCACGCACACCGGGTTGGCCAGTTCCTCGTCCAGGTCCGTGAAAAACCGCCCGTGCTCCAGCGTGTGCAAATTCATGTCCAACACCGCCGGCCACACCCCTACGCATTCGCTCGGAACGCACATCTTGTCCCCGCGGCTCAGCACGACGTTGTTGACCGCCATTTCGGGCGAAATCAGGCGCAGCAACGGAGCGCTCCGGCGCAGCGACTCGACGTCCGTCATGGTTTTGCCGGGCGCCTGGTCCGCCAGGTGCTCCTGCTCGACCGGCACGTCCTGCTGTTCGAGCAGCACCTTGTCCGCCCCGCCCATCGCAATCATGGTCTCCTTCATCCCGTTCTCCATCCCCTTGATGATGGCGGCCATCCCCACCAGGCTGGCCACCCCCAGAATGATCCCCAGCATCGTCAGCAGCGACCGGAACTTGTGCGCCCAGATTTCCTTCAGCCCGACCGCGATGGTGTTGAAAATCGTCATGGCGCCGCCCTTCCCCGGTCCCTATTCGTACCGCAACGCCTGGATCGGATTCAATCGCGCGGCTTTGACCGCCGGGAAAATGCCCGCCAGCACGCCCACCACCACGCTGAAGCTGAACGCGACCAGCAGGCTCCCCACCTGAACGATCGGCGCGTTCTCCGTCGGCGAGAACGAGCTGATCAGATTCACCAGCGCAAAGGACGTGGCCAGCCCCGCCAGCCCGCCCAGCACCGCAATGACCACCGACTCGACCAGGATTTGCACAAAAATATCCACCGTCGCCGCCCCCACCGATTTGCGAATCCCGATTTCCCGCACCCGCTCCGAAATGCTCGCCAGCATGATGTTCATGATGCCGATCCCGCCCACCAGCAGGCTGATGCCCGCAATCAGTCCCCCGCTCAACCGCGCGTTCCGCACGAAGATCGCGATCTGCTCCGCCCAGTCCTCCTGCGTCCGGAAGGTGAAGTCTTCGATCCCCTTGTGCGTGCTCATCAGCACGTTGCGTGCCTGTTGCAGCGCCTCGGGCAGCAGATCCACGCTGGCAATTTTCACCTCGAGCGACGACAGCCGCGGGTCGCCGGTCGCGCCCCCCGCCCCGCCAACCGGCTGGAAACTCGAGCCGAAACCCGTCAACGCCACGCCCGACCGGAATTTCATCCACACCGTGTTGAGCGGCAGGTAAACCGTCGAGTTCTTGAGGTAAAAAACGAAATTGCCGCGCCGCCGGCCGCCCCGGCCGCGGTCGCGCGCCACCCCCCCTTGTTGCTGGGCCGGCTCGGGCTGCAACTTGGCCAGCTCGCGCGCTTTCCGCTCCTGCTCGCTTTCATAGTGCTGGAACATCCCGACGATGGTGAACGGCACGCCGTTGATATAGACCGTTTCCCCCAACGGAATGATCTCCCGCCCGACCTTTTCCGGCGCGCCCCACAGCTCGTCCCGTGTGGCGGTGCCGATCACGCACACATTCCGCGCCAGCTCGTCATCCAGCTCGGTGATCATCCGCCCATGGGCGATCGTGTGCTCGCTCATCTCCAGCGCGACCGGCCACACGCCCACACATACCCACGGGCGATAGGTCTTGCCATTGGCCGACAGCGTCGCCGGCAGCCGCATTTCCGGCGAAAGCTTCCTGATCAGCGGCGCGCTGTGATCCAGCGCGTAAACGTCGTTGATCGTGATCCCCACCGCCTGATCGGTCAAATGGCGTTGTTCGACCGGCAAATCCTGCGGTTCGACCCGCACTTTTTCCAACCCGCCAATGGCCACCAGGGATTCCTTGGCGCCCTTCTCCATGCCCGCCACCAGCGCCGACATCGCCACCAGGCTCGAAACCCCCAGGATGATGCCCAGCATCGTCAGCAACGAGCGGAATTTGTGCGCCCAAATCTCCCGCATCCCGGCCAGCAGCGTGATCCCAAGCTGGGCATACGTATGCCGCAACTCCTCGGGCGCGCGCAGAACGGGGCCGCCTTTCATAAAGCCGGCGCCCCCTTGGCCGCCACGCGGTCCAGTCCCGCCAGCGTCAGGTCCACCCGGGTTGCCACTTTGCCGTCCCGAATCTCGATCCGGCGCGGCGTCACCGCCGCGATCTCCGGATCATGCGTCACCAGCACAATCGTCCGCCCCGCCTGGCTGAGCTTGCGAAACAACTGCAGAATCGCGTCCCCGGTGTGCGAATCCAGGTTCCCCGTTGGCTCATCCGCAAAGATGATGCGTGGGTTGTTGACCAGAGCCCGGGCGATGGCGGCCCGCTGCTGCTGCCCCCCGGACAACTGGCTGGGGCGGTGCCGCGCCCGGTTGGCCAGGTCCACCGACTCCAACGCCTCCAGGGCCCGCCGGTGCCGTTCTTTGCCGGAAATCCCGCTGTAAATCATCGGCAGCTCGACATTCTGCAACACGTTGAGCTTGGGCAGCAGGTTGAAAAACTGAAACACAAAACCAATCTTCCGGTTCCGGATCGCCGCCAGCTCCCGCGCGCCGGCGTTCTGGATCATCACCCCGTCCAGCTTGATCGTTCCCTGCGTCGGCGAATCCAGACAACCCAGAATATGCATCAAGGTGGATTTCCCGCTCCCCGATGGACCGATGATGGAAATGAACTCCCCCTCCTCAATATCCAGGGACACGTCGTCCAACGCGCGAATCTCTTCTTCGCCCAACCGGTAAATCTTGCTGACGTTGCGAAGTTCAACCAGCGCCATACACAGCCTCGCGATGATCCGTCTCGGCTCCTACCGCGTCCCGGCCGCCTTCGGTTCGGGCGCGGCCCCGCCGCCCGCCCTGGCCTGGCCGCTCCCGCCGGACACCGTCCCGCCTCCGCCCGGCGCTCCCGCCACGCGATTGGTCGCCGCGCTCCCCGGCCCGCGCCCTTCGCCCCGCGAATTCTGGCTGGCCAGCGCCTGCGCTTTCTTTTCCCGCTCCTCCTTGGGCATCTCCAGCGCCACCACTTCTCCCGCGCTCAACCCCTCCTGAATCTCGGCATAGAAGAAATCCGCCACGCCCACCTTCACGGTTCGCTTCTCGAATCCATTGCCCCGCTGAACATAGACAAACCGCTCCATTTGGCCGGTATCCGGGTTTTTCTCGGTGAACACCGCCGCCAGCGGCACGGCGGTCACGTTGTCCGCGGACGCCACCGGAATCTTGATGTTCGCCGTCATTCCCGGCCGGACCCGGGAGTCCACATTCTTCAAAACAATCCGGGCCGCGTAACCCTTGATGTTGTTCTTGATGGTGGCTTGTGGGGCGATGCGCTCGACCACGCCGGTGACCTTCAGTCCCGGCACCGCCTCCACCGACACCTCCACCTCCTGGCCGGTGCTCAGCCGGGGCACGTCCGCCTGGTTGACGTGCGCGTTGATAATCATCGAATTCAGGTCCGCGATGGTCAGCACCTCCGTGCCGCTGTTGAACCCGCCCGACCCGCTCACCGCCTGCCCGATGGAAACCGGACGCGTCAGCACCGTGCAATCGAACGGCGCCCGGACTTCGGTCTTGGTCAGCCGCTCCTCGACAATCGCCAGGTCCCGCTGCGACCGCTCCAGCGCCACCTTGGCCAGTTCATACCGCGTCTTGGTGTCGTCGAACAACTCCTGCGAGATGAGGTGTTCACTCAGCAGCCGCCGGGCTCGCTCCAGGTCCCGTTCGGCCTTCTCCAGTTCGAGTTTGGCCCGCGAAATGTCCGTCAGGTTCGAGGCCCGCTGCTGTTGCAACTCCTTGTCATCCAACTTGAAGAGCAGGTCCCCCTGCTTCACCCGGTCCCCGATATCCACCGGCAGCAGTTCAATCTTGCCGTGGATCTCGGGGCGAACCGAGACCTGTTCGGCGGGGGTGATCTCCCCGGCCGCGTTGACCGCGAAATCAATGTCCCGCAGTTCCACCACCGCCGTGGTCCGCCGCGCCGGCACGCCGGCCTCTTCCTGGCCTTTGCGCCATGAATTCCAGACGGAATATCCGCCGAAGCCCACGCCCAGCAACACCAGTGCCAGTATTATGTTCTTCATTCCAGTTTCTTTCCAACCAAATCAGTCTAATCCGCCGGACCCACCCGGCGCAAACGCTTTAACGCCCCAGGCAACCCCGCGACGCCGCGCTCTTTTGTCACCCGCCCCGCAAACAAGGCTTGCCTCGCCCGGCTCCGGGAGCTTTGTATAGGGCCGCCTTGCGGGCCGGGTCGGAACCGTGGGAGCCTGGGCAAATGCGGCGGGGGTGCCGCGCAACCCCGGTTAGACGCTAATGAAACCGTTTTATTTAATCCTTTTGCTGGCCATGAACTTTTTCTGGGCGGGGGTCTATTCCGCCTACAAGGTCCTGGTCCAGCACGGCCTGTCACCGGGCGGCATCGTCACCCTCCGCTTCGGTCTGGCCGGACTCTGTCTTGCCTTGATCTGGCCGTGGCTGCCGGGGCCCGCCCCTCGTGGAAAGCACTTGCTGGTCACCGGCCTGATGGGGTTGATGCTCTACGTTGCCGGACAGCGTCTCCAGGTGCTCGGCAACCACCTCGGCACCGCCGGCAACTCCTCCGTCCTCATGGCCGTCGAGCCGCTCCTGACTTCCGTCGCCGCCGCCATCTTTCTCCGCGAGCCCATCGGCCCCCGCCGCCTTGGCGGCTTTGCGCTCGGCTTGCTTGGGGTGGCGTTGCTCAACGGGGTCTGGCGGCCGGATTTTCATTGGACCGGCCTGACCGCCAGTCTCATCTTCATTTCCTCCTTTATCTGCGAGGCGGCCTATTCCGTTCTGGGCAAGCCCATCGTTCAGCGCGCCAGCGTCATGAAGATGCTCGCCATTTCCCTCTGGACCGGCACGCTGGCCAATCTCCTCCTCGACGGGCGCCACACCCTGGCCGGGGCGGCAGCCCTCTCGCCGGGCGCCTGGGGCTTGCTGGTGCTCCTGGCCGTCCTTTGCACCGTCGTCGGCTACAGCGTCTGGTTCATCGTCATCCGTCAATGCCCGGTTAATCTGGCCGCGCTGACCGTTTTTTCCCAGGCCGTCTTCGGGGTGCCCATTGCCGCCTTCTGGCTGGGCGAACAGGTTCACTGGGGGCACCTCTTCGGGAGCCTCACTATTGTTCTGGGCCTGGCGCTGGGCTTCTCCCGGCAGCTCAAACCCAACCCGCCAGCCTCCGGCCCGGCTCCCGCTGCGGATTGACACCCGGCGGATTCTTTAACAGGTTCTGGTCCGTGACTGATCCAATGCGGATTAAATTCTGCCGGCTGGCTCGCTGGCTGTTATGGCTCAGCGTCTGGGCGCCCCCGTTCATTCGGGCGGCCGACGCCCCGACGCCTTTCGGCGTGGGCTCCTCCGCGCAAGCCTCCGGCCTTTACGCTTCCTGGATGCCCAAAATGGCCGCGGCGGGCGTGAAGTGGGTGCGTGTCTTTCCGTCGTGGGAGCAAATCCAGCCTGCGCCGGGGACGTGGAACTGGTCGTTGATGGACTCGATGCTCAACAGCGCCGCCAGCAACCGGCTCAATATCAGCGGCCTGTTTCTCTACAACGCGAAATGGGTCAATACCAACACCCATACCTTCCCGACCAACAACTACCCCGCCTGGGCTGCTTATGTCTCCAATGTGGTCCGCCACGCCGCGGGGCGGGTCCGCTACTGGGAGGTTTGGAACGAACCCCAAAACTTTGCCGCCGGCGGAACTCCCGCCGAGTATGCGCGGGTGGTGACCAATGCGTATCTCGCCGCCAAAGCGGCCGACCCCGAGGCGCAGATTGGCCTCAGCGTGGCCTCGGTGGACATCGTTTATCTCGAGCAGGCCCTTCAGGCCGGCGCCGCCGATCACTTCGACTACCTCTGCGTGCATCCCTACGAAGTGCTCGGCACCCTCCGCTCCGGCCAGGAGGCGCTCTTCCTGAGCATCGTCCCCACCCTGCGCAAAATGCTCGCGGCCCGGAACCCCGCCAAATGGAAAGTGCCCATCTGGTTCACCGAGATCGGCCAGGAACTCGGGGGACAGGTCACGCCCATGACTCAAGCCCAGGAGTTGGTCAAAGCCTATACCCTGGGCATCGCGCAGGGCGTCAGTTGCATTCAATGGTTTGAGGCGCAGGAAGGCGGTTACGCCATGGGCCTGCTCGATTCGGGCGGCAGACCAACCCCCGCTTACGCCGCCCTGAGCAACCTGGCGGTCCACCTGGGCCCCAACCCGGCCTACCGCGGCTGGCTGCTGCTGGACGACCGCAACTACGGCTTCGTCTTCCAAGGCGCCGGCAACACGGTCATGGCGGCCTGGGCGCCGCCCCAGACAACCAACCTGGTCAGCTTCGGCGAGCCGGTCGCCGTTCTCGACCCGGTCGGCGGCCGCCTCACCCAATCGGCAACCTATTCTCTCAGCAATGCGCCGGTCCTGGTGATCGGGGTGCCACCGGCTCTCGTGGCTCAAGCCGAAACCAACCGCCTCCGGCCCTTCCCGTGGGGCGGCGATTACTCCGGCGCTTCCGCCGTGTCGGTCACCTTGGGCGCCCCCAACCTCGAAGCCGGCCTGCACCAACTCAACGCCGACGCCACCTCGACACCCGTCACCGTCTTCGGCGTCTCCGCGCGCGACTGCAGCAAAGGCTCCGCCGTGGCCTTCACCGTGGACCCCAATTTTCTCTCCTACACTCGCGCCCCCATCAAAATCAGTGCCGTGGTGCGGAAAATCTCCGCGGCCGACAACCCCGGCTTCAACCTGAAATACGAATCGGTGACCGGACGGAAGGGCATTGGCTGGAATGCCGTCCCGGGAAGCGACAAGTGGTACACGCTGAGCTGGGTTATCGTGGATGACCAATTCGTGGGAAATTGGGGTTACCATTTCTCGTTCGACTCGGACTCGACCAACTACAGCCGCTATTACCTCCAACAAGTGACGGTGACCAACCTCGTGCCCCGCCCGACCTCTCCCCCGACCGGCCTCATCGGCGTGCCCGGCCCCGGCCTGGCGGCTCTAAACTGGAACAGCGTTGCCGGCGCAACCGGTTACCACGTCAAACGGGCGTCCCTGAGCCGCGGCCCCTACGAGTTGATTGCTCCGACGGTCACCGGAACGAGCTACACGGATGCCGGCCTGTTCCCAGGCGCACCTTACTATTATGTCGTTTCCGCGTTAAACTCGGGCGGCGCCGGGCCCGACTCGGAGGAGGTCGCCGTGGTGCCGCACCCCCCGGCCCTGAGCATCCTGCGATTCGGGGAAACCGTTCAACTGCGATGGCCCACCTCCGCGGTCGGCTTTGCCCTCCAGGAAACCGCCGTCCTTCCCGCCAACTGGGCCAGCTCTCCCGCCACCGCCCAACTCGAGCACACCAATCACCTCGTCGTGGCTCCTCTGGGCGATTCTTCAAAATTCTATCGTCTCGTGCGCTAAATCGCGCTCTGTCGGTCATCCGCTTCCCAGACCGGCAAGCGAACGTGTCGCAAACAAAGGTTTTCGCGATGACCGCCCGCAATTTTCCGGGGAATCCAATTGACAGCCCTCCCTGCGCGGCCCTAGTTTGATGGCAGACGAAATTTTATGGCAGAGAATATTCCCAATATTCCGAGCGGCGCGGTGCCGCCGAAGAAAGAAACCGGCAAGGTTCAGCCCAAGAAAGAAACCGTCCGGATCAATCTTCCGCCCAAACCCTCCGCCGCCCCCACGATCAAGCTTCCCACCCTGCCTCCAGGTGGTCCGGCCGGCGCGCCGGCCGCTGCCGCCCCGGCTCCCGCTCTGAGTACTGCCGCCCCGGCCGCTGCCGCCCCGGCTGCCGCTGCCGCGCCGCGGGCCACGCCGGCCCCCGCCGCCTTGTCGCGCGCCACCCCGGCCGCCCC
>JARKQH010000313.1 GCA_029974925.1 Verrucomicrobiota bacterium | reverse complement strand
CTGCTGGCGGTATCAGACCGCGTCGGACCGCGTCGCCCGGCTGGAGGGGCAACTGGACGTTGCGGGCATGCTCGAGGTCATGGCCGAGGTTTCGGTTCCGGACTGGACGATGTGGACCAGCGTTTACAACCTGTCCACCGGTGAATTCCGGATCGCCTATCGCAGGAACTTCAATGATTGCTGCACCGGCCGCCTTGCCATGCGCTGAAGTGCCGGCAGCGGGGGGCCTTCAGGTCAATTACAGCACGCTTCGGTTGGTTGGCGGATTGGAAACGTCGTCTCTTGTCAAATCCGGCGCGCTGGCAGTGCCGCGCGAGAGACGCCCCGCGTTGACCAGGGTTACCTCATGGTTATTGCAACCTCTTCCCTTTTTGCAGAACTTTCGAAACCCTACCACACCCGGACACGATAGAACCGGGTGGCCGACGTGGCCGCAGAATCCACCACCGAGGCGGGATTGCCATCGCCGTAAGCCCCTCCCAGGAAGGTCCAGGTAACCGGCGGCGTGAGGCTTGTGGCGTAGTAAACGCTGTAATTGACTGCCGGTTGCGTGGGGAACATGAAGGAGAAGGCGCCGTTGGCAAACGTGCCGGGAGTCAGCGCCGGCGCCGCGAGGGGCAGCACAAGAAGGTTGGTGCTGGCTGACACCCCGGCAGGGTGGTCCGCGTTGTAAGCTGTGCAGGTAACGGTATAGAGACCGGGTTCTGCCCAGGTGCGGTCCACCGCCAGCCGCGTCACATTGGTCAGGACCGAGCCGTCCCCAAAATCCCAAGCCACCCGGCTCACCCGCCCCGTCAGCGAGGCGGAAACGAAAGTGTAACGGTCCTCGGTCGTGACAGGCGGACGGACCTGAAGGTCAAGGCTGAGCGGGCCGGTGAGGTTGGCCTCCACGAATTGGTCACAACCGACGGAGGGCGGATTGGCCCACGGCTCGCCCTCCAGGTCGGTTCCCGAGGCGTAGAGGGGGTTGCCCGCGCCAATACACCGGGTGGTGGAGGGCAAACGCCACAAATCCAGAAGCTGAGGATCGTCGTCAAAAGAGCCTTCTCCCAAAACGGGGTAGGTGCAGCAATAGCTCAGCATGGAACCGGAGTGGTTGTCCTCAAACCCGAGGAAGCCGCTGAAATTGAATTTAATCACGCAGTTGTGGACACGGCTTGAGCGAATACCGCCTCCGAGAAATGAGCCTGAGATTCGATTGCGCCAGATCGTGCAGTTGACGAGTGTGCCGCCGTAAGCGCCCCCACCGGCGGTTGCGTAGTTGCTGACGATCAAGGAATTTCGGACCAAGGCGTTGTTCACCCCGCCCCCGTCATAGGCAGCCTGGTTTGCCGCGAATACGCAGCGATCGAAGTGGGCATTGCATCCGCCTCCGCCAACCCGGGACGAAACGTTGTTGCTGATGACGCAGTTGGCGACGAGGGCGTTGGTCGAACTGGCCCAAACGCCTCCGCCCTCGCCAGACGACAATCCGGTCGAAAGAGTCGCGCCCCCGGTCAGGGTGAAACCACCGAGTTGCGCGCCATTCGTCATCCAGAGGCAGCGCACTGCCAGCGGGCCGTTGGTGGACACCGGGTCCCAAGCCCCCCGGATGACCGTCTGGTCCGGACCATTGACGCTGAGCACGGTCAGCGGTTTGTCCAGCACCACGCGATTGGTGAGGCTGTCTCCCATGGTTTTGCCGCCCGCCGCGTAAACGCCTTTGGCAACCAGCACAGCCTCCCCTTCCCCGGCCGCCGCAATGGCGTCCTGGATGTTGGTTGCGGCGGTTGCCCAACTCAGGTAGGGCGGCGCCGGGGCCGGGTTGGCAACATCAACACAGTGGATTACCACCTTGGCCACCGCGCTGGTTGCCACACCGAACGCGTTGCTCGCCACCATCTGGTATGCCCCGGCATCCCCCAGCTCCAACCCTTTAATTCTCAACGTCGGCGTGTGGGTGGTACTGTAGCGGCCACCGTCTTCAAGCACCTCCCCATCCTTGGTCCATGTGCAGAACCACGGCTCCTCCCCCACCACTACCAGCCCTCCGATCTCCAGCCGTGGCGGGGAGATGCTGATTTTGTGACTGGGCTGCCCCAAGACCAGGGGGACCGGCTGCCATTCGTCACAACCCATGGATGGGGGATCAGCCCATGGCTGGCCGTCAAGGTCGGTCCCACGGAGGACACCGACGGTTCCGGCGCCCCGACAGGGCGACAGGGCAGCCAGATGCACGCCATCTTCCAACAACTGCGGGTCCGCATTGATGTTGCCGGGGCCGGCTGGCAGCGGGTCGGTGTTGCAATGGCTGAAGGTGCAGTTGGCGTGGTTGGCATAGGGCGCCTGGCTTGTGGGATTCCAATAAACAATGCAGTTGGTCAGCGCGGCATTACCCACACCTGAGCTTTGCGAAGCATACCCCGCAGCCGTATTGCTGACGATCGTGCAGTTTACAGCCGTCCCGTTGTACAACCCCCCTCCATGTTGGTAGGCGAAGTTTTTCGTGAGGGCACAGTTTTCCAAAAGGCTTTGATAGGCTCCGCCGCCAGTGTGGTTGGCGATGTTTCCGCTGATCAGGCAATTCCTGAGAGTGCAACCCCAGGCGCCCCCGCCATAGCCGTAAGAGGTGCCGTAACCGACGGTGCGGTTGCCGATCACGGCGCAGTGGTCGAGAGTCACCTGGAAGGCGCCGCCACCGAGGTTTCCCGCGCTGTTCCCGACAATGCGACAGTTGAAGACAGTGGCATTGGTCGAAACGCCACAAATGCCCCCCCCATTCACGTCAATGTTGGCCTGCACCGTCATTGGCCGGGTTGCACCCCCGCGGAGGGTGAACCCGCTGAGAACTGCTTGATCGGTCACCCAAGCGCACCGGATGGCGGTCGGGCCGTTGGTGGCGGGGTCCCAGGCGCCCTGGATGATGGTGTCTTCAGGCCCGTTGACGCTGTGCACAAGGAGGGGCTTGTCAATTACGACACGGTTGGTGAGAGTCCCACCCGCCGCCCTGCCACCCGCATTGTAGAGCCCGTTGGTCACCAGAACAATTTCACCGGGGTAGGCCGCGTCAATGGCGTCCTGAATGTTGGTGGCGGCCGTGGCCCACGTTCTGTATGGCTTTGCCGGGGAGCTGCCAGCCGCGTTGACGAAATGGAACACCATGTGGGTCGGGGGGCTGGTGGCCATCCCGAAGGTGTTACTCGCAACCAACTGATACTTGCCCACCAGAGAGTCGGCGATCCCAACGACGACCAGCTTGGGCGTATGGACCGACAGGTATGGGCCGCCGTCCTCGATGGGCGTGCCGTCCTTCGTCCACCAGTAAGTCATGGGCCCCTGCCCGGCGGCCACCCCGGAGAGAGTAAAACCAAGGGGATCAGTCGTGAAAAGGACTCGAGGCGGCCAGACAATGGCGGGGGCGTCAGACCATTCATCGCAGCCCACGGAGGGGGGATCTGCCCAGGGTTGACCGTCCAGATCGGTGCCGCTGGCGACGTTGGTGCCGGCTCCACGACACGGCGAAGTGACGGCCAGATGAACTCCATCCGCCTGCAGTTGAGGCGCGTTGGTGAAGTTGCCGGGGGGAGGAAGGCCGATAGGGGTGCAGCTATGGGCAACCAGCCGCATACCGCCGAAATAATCAGATTGGTTGTGGTAAACGATGCAATTAGTTAACCTGATAAACGGGGAGCTTCCAAAGGGGAGAGGGCTGTTGCCGACCACAGTCGAATTGACCAAAACCGATTCGTACGCCGCAGCCGCCCCGCCTCCGATTCGGTTCGTGCTGATCAGGCAGTTAATCAGGGTCCCTCGCATCACGCCCGCCACAGCGGAGAAGGCTGTATTGGCTGTGATCACGCAGTTGACGACCCGGGAGTTGGTGGAGGCACACCACACCCCGCCCGCTTCTCTGAGGATCCAGTCGCCGTTGGTTCGGGTGGCTCCCCCCTGCAGCGTGAACCCGATTAAAGCCGCCTGGTCGGCCAGCCAGGCGCAACGTACTGCAGACATGCCATTGATTGCCCCCGCGCCCATAATAATGGTTCGCCAGGGCCCGTTGAGACTGCGCACCGTGATGGCTTTGTCCAAAGCCACCCGGTTGGTGAGGTCCCCCGCCATCACCTTGCCACCGGTATCATAAAGCCCATCGGCCACCAGCACCTCATCCCCTGGCTCCGCCAGGTCTATGGCCGCCTGAATGTTCGTTGCGGCTTCGGACCAACTGGCAAACGGGGGGACATGGCCACCGGCGGGCGACACATAGCGCGTGGCGGTGTAACCAGTGATCAGAGTTCCAAGCCAGAGCAGCAAGGCCGGTAGTCGGGGGAAGAGTTCCTTCATGATGCCAATACGTGGTTCACGCTTTCTTGCCGACGAGTCCGTTTTCGACAAACCGTCGGGCTTGGAGGCTTTATGCCAAAAGCCGGGCCGGATGTAAAGAGGCAACTTAGGCAAATTAAGCCGGAGCTCCTGACCGAAGAAGGTCCGAAGCCAGGACACCAACCTGCCGTGTTCCAAACCGCGCCGGAGGGCGCCGAAGTCGGCCGCCGGGCCGGACCGGCCGCCTGCCTATCCTTTCCCGCTCTCGACCCAGCAAACCGCGTAGCGGACCAGGCTGACCTCGTTCTTCAATCCCAGTTTCCGGCGAATGCCAAGACACTGCTGTCGCACCCGCGAAATGGGAAGGGCCAGCTCGACGGCCATGTCGGACAAATCCTTGCCGCGGCCCAGCAGTTCCAGCAGCCGGAGCTCGTCATCGGCAAGCCGATCCAGGAGCCGCAGTTTGGCGCGGGAATTGTTCTCGCGCGTGGAGGCGCCGCCGCCGGCGAGCACTTCTTCGCTGACGTAAATGCGGCCCAGCAACACGTCCCGCGCCGCGCGCACGATCTCCTGGGCGTCCTCCTCTTTCATGATGTAGCCGTCGCCGCCGGCGCGCAGAACGCGCTCGGCATACACGGCTTCATCGTGCATCGAAACGACCAGCAGCTTGACGGCGCGATCCCGCCGGCGGATTTCGCGGATGAGTTGCAGGCCGCTCCGGCCCGGCAGGGTAAGGTCAATCAGCACCAGGTCCGGCCGCAGGCGCCGGATGTCCGGCAAGGCCGCTTCCGCGGTGGCCGCCGCGCCGCATACCACCAGGTCCGGCTGGTCGTTCAAAACGCGCGCCAAACCGTCCCGATAGACGGGGTGGTCCTCCACGAGGTAAACCGTTCGCGCGCCGGGTTTCCCACCCGTCCGGGCGGGTTGCGGCAGGCGAAGGCCGCCTCCGCCGGCTCGTCGAGTGGGCTTTGCCGCGCCCCGGCGGCCCGGAGCTGGCCTCATGGCCTTGGGGGGTCTGCTGGACGGCGTGTGCGTCATCACGGGGTCAGCGTCCTCCATCTTTCGAGCCCGCGCAAGGCTGGTCACCGGCAATTCGGGCCGACGAGCTGTCGGCGGCCGGCCCTTCCGCACCCAACGTCCCATCCTCTATGAACTCCCGGCACCGGCGGGTCCTTCGGAATTCCCGGCCTTGGCCCGGGCGCGTTGTTCCGCGAAGAAGTTCTGCAACAAGGCGCGGCATTCAGGCTCCCGCAGGCCTTGGGTCACCTCGCAGCGGTGGTTGAAGGTGGGGAATTGGAGCAAATTCAGCGCGCTGCCGGCGGCGCCCGCCTTGGGGTCACTTGCCCCGAACACCACCCTGCCAACACGGGCGTGGACAATGGCGCCCGCGCACAT
>JARKQH010000310.1 GCA_029974925.1 Verrucomicrobiota bacterium | reverse complement strand
CCGAAGCTGGCTGGAAAGCGTCCAGCACGACGACGGAGGATGGGGCGAACGGTGCAACACCTACGATGACCCGGTGTTCAAGGGTCAGGGGCCCAGCACCGCCTCGCAAACGGCTTGGGCCGTGATGGGCTTGTGCGCGTTTGGAGACCCGCATCGGCCCAGCATCCAACGGGGGATCGATTACCTGGTGCGCACCCAAAACGCCGACGGTTCCTGGACCGAGCTGGAAACCACAGGAACCGGTTTCCCAAAGGTGTTTTACCTGAAATACGACATGTATCGGAACAACTGGCCCCTGCTGGCGCTGGCCACCTATCGCAAGCTGTTGACAGGAGAGCCGATCGGCGTTTAGACCCGCATGAGCTGGTTCTACCGTACGCTGGTTCGACCGGTTCTCTTCACCCACGACCCGGAGGAGATTCACGAGTTCACATTGAAGACCCTGGGGTGGGCCAGCCGCCGCGAACTGCTCACCGAGACCATCGCCGCCTTCCTCCAAGCCCCTGCCCTGCCCGTCGAGTTGATGGGGTTGCGTTTTCCCAATCCCATCGGCCTGGCCGCCGGCATGGACAAGCAGGCCGAGGCGCTCCCCGCCTGGGCCGCGTTCGGCTTCGGCTTCACCGAATTGGGCGCCGTTACGCTTCACGCCCAGCCCGGCAACCCGCGCCCCCGCCTCTTTCGCGCCATCGCTGATGAGGCCATTGTGAACCGCATGGGCTTCAACAACCCGGGTGCCGAAGCAGTGGCTCAAACGTTGGCAGAATGGCGCAAACTGGGTCTCTGGCCCAAACACCCGGTGGGGATGAATCTTGGCAAATCCAAAGTCACCCCCCTGGACAACGCTGCCGAGGATTACGCCGGCTCATTCCGTCTGCTCGCCCCGTGGCTGGACTTTTTTGTGGTGAACGTCAGCTCACCCAACACGCCAAACCTCCGGCAGTTGCAGGATAAGGCCGCCTTGGACGAAATCCTCGCCGCAATCGAAGGAGCCCAGCCCGCTGAACCTCCCAAGCGAAAACCGATTCTGATCAAAGTGGCCCCGGACCTTTCGTTCGAGGCATTGGACCAGATTGTTGAACTCACTGAGAAACGCAAAGTTGCCGGCTTGGTCGCGACCAACACAACCATCACCCGGCCTGAAACCCAGGACCCGGTGCTCCAGCGCATCTATCACGAAGCGGGAGGGTTAAGCGGACGCCCCCTCCGAGCGCGCAGCACCGCGATGATTCG
Source organism: Verrucomicrobiota bacterium (assembly GCA_029974925.1). GTDB lineage: Bacteria > Verrucomicrobiota > Verrucomicrobiia > Limisphaerales > UBA8199 > JARKQH01. Next base: position 2,292 of record JARKQH010000310.1, on the reverse strand, counting down.
TCACCTTTATCAAAGCACCAATGGCGCCCTCCCCATTATCGGCGTGGGCGGCATCTTCACGGCAGAGGACGCTTGGGAAAAAATCACTGCCGGCGCAAGCCTGCTCCAAATCTATACGAGCTTGGTTTATGAGGGACCTTGGGTGGTAAGCAATTTGGTCAAAGGTCTGCTGGACAAATTGCAAGAATTTGGTTTTCAAGACCTTAAAGATGCCGTCGGCACAGCCTCCCGTCACGGCTGACTTGCTTGATCCTTCAGGGGTTCCCAAGACCCAATCCGCCGGCCAAATCCCGAACCGGCTCCTGCCAGCCGTCCCCTCGGAAGCCTGATGAGGCTGGGGATGCGAACCCGTTTCCGAGGCAAATTCGGCCAAAAGAAACTCGAAGGTTCGGCTTGACCATTGACAGCGAAGGAGTTATAAGTTCTCTAATAACTGACCTTAAACCAAAACCCACAACCTATGACTCTGACAAAGCGCGACCTGGTCATCCGCATCAGCGAAGAGACTAAACTCAAACAGCAACAGGTTTTGGACGTCATCCAACGGACCCTCGACCACATTTCGGAAGCTTTGGCCAAGGGCGACAAAGTTGAATTGCGCAATTTTGGCGTGTTCGAGGTCAAAGTGCGCAAAGCTCGAGTCGGCCGAAACCCCAACGCGCCCGAAACCGACGTCCCCATCCCCGAGCGGTCCGTGGTGAAGTTCAAAGCCGGCAAGGAAATGCGGGCGGAAGTGTTGAAGCTTCCAACCGCGCCGAAGCCGCCGGAAACGCCACCGCAGTAAGTGTTTTCGATTCCGTTCGGTCCGTTTCTTCCGCCGGAATCCCTCAGCCGCAGAACAGCCGGCGTGGGCGCTTCGTGCCGCCGTTCCACAGAGGCGCCCAACAACGCGAAAAGGTTTGTTGTCCGTTTTTGAACCGAAAGCCACAGACTGCGAACTGCTGACGCGCAAGCCACCCCAGTTCCAAACCAGCCGGCCAGCGAGCTGGTTTTTGCGTGGTTGCATTTGGGCCCCGCCTCAGTAAGCTGCTGCGCCTGATGGAACGATTACCCGGCTTCCGCGATTTCTATCCCGAACCGTTGCCGCACGCCGACACCTGGAGCGCGGACGCCCGCCAGTTTGTTTTCTCCCAATGGCGGGAGACCGCGCGCCGCTATGGTTTTCGCGAGTACGACGGCCCGCCCCTCGAGCCGCTCGAACTGTTCACCACCAAGAGCGGAACCGAGATTGTCGGCCAGCTCTACAATTTCCAGGACAAAGGCGGCCGGGAGGTGGCGCTGCGCCCCGAGATGACCCCGACGCTGGCGCGCATGATTGCCGCCCACGAACGCAGCTACAAGAAACCGGTGAAATGGTTCGCCATCCCCCAGCTCTTCCGCTACGAGCGCCAGCAAAAAGGCCGGTTGCGGGAACACTTTCAATTCAACGCGGACATCATCGGAGAAACCGATCCAGCCGCGGACGCCGAGCTGATTGCCCTGCTGATAGATACGCTGCGCGCCTTTGGACTGACCGAGGAGGACTTTGTGGTGCGACTCAGCAGCCGCAACGCCTGGCGCGAGTTCTTTGCCCGGCACCAGGGCGATCCGGCCCGGGAATACGATTTCTACCAGGCCATTGACAAACTCGAACGGGACACCCCCGAGGAAAGCGAGCGAAAGCTGGCGGCCACCGGCATGCACCTCGATCAGGTCAAAGCCTTTGTCGAGCGGGCCGAGCCAACGGCGGAATTGACTCCCGTGCTCGCCAACCTGGCCGCCCGCGGACTCGAACGCTTCGTCCGGGTGGACTATCATGTCATCCGCGGCCTGGCCTATTACACCGGCGCCGTATTCGAGGCGTTTGACCGCAAAGGGGAGTTCCGAGCCATTGCTGGCGGCGGTCGTTACGACAACCTCGTCGAACTGATCAGCGGCGGCAGGATCAAGCTGCCGGCGCTCGGCTTTGGCATGGGAGACGTGGTCCTGCTCGAGTTGTTGCGTCACCGTTCGCTCCTGCCGGCCTTCGAGGCCGGGCTGGATGCGTTCTGCCTGATCGAAGACGAGACGCTGCGCCCGGCCTCCCTGAAGTTGATTCAGGAATTGCGCGCCGCCGGCCTGGCGGTCGAGTACCCCCTCACCCCGGCCAAACCCGACAGGCAATTCAAACGTGCCCTGGACCTGAAAGCCGCCCACACCGTCAAGCTCGAACCCGGCACGGCCGGGGAACCGCAGGTCCGCATCCGTCACCTCCGCACCCGCCAGGAGCACACCCTCCCCCTTGCCGCGTCCGCCGCCCACCTCGCCGCACAA
>JARKQH010000295.1 GCA_029974925.1 Verrucomicrobiota bacterium | reverse complement strand
GACCCTGCCAACTACCTCCTGGAAGGCTCGAATGACGATGGCACCACCTGGACCACCATCGCTTCCGGGCCGCTGGCCTTGCCGGCCGGCCGCAACGCGGGCGGACTCGCCTTGGACCCGCTGACTCAGAACTTGCAGGAAGTGCGCATTGCCAACACGGCGGGCTATACGTCCTATCGCGTGAGTTTCTCAGCCGTCAAAGGGAGTGGTGATGCCCTCATGCAAATTGGCGAAGTCGAGCTGCTGGGGGTGTTGAACCCGAGCGCGGTTCCCACCATCGTGACGGCTCCCGTCAATACGACGGTGAACGAAGGCGCCACGGCCACGTTCTCCGTCACGGCCATTGGCCCCGGCACGCTCAGCTATCAGTGGTATGATGTGACCGCGGGCGACCCGGGCACGCTGCTGGCGGGCAAGACTGCCGCCACCCTCGCCCTGCCGAACGTGACTGCCGCCATGAACGGCAATGCTTATCGCGTCGTGGTCTCCAATCCCTACGGCTCGGTCACCAGCCCGGCCGTTGGGAATCCCGGCGCCCAGCTCACCGTGATCAGCGGCCCGCCGGTCATCGTCACCGACCTGGCCTCCGAAGGCGTGGTCTATGCCGGGCGCACGGCCTTGCTGCCGGTAATCATCAACGGCACCGAACCCTTCACGCTGCAGTGGCAGAAGAACGGGGGCAACCTGACGGACAATGATCGCATTATTGGCTCTCAGAGCAACGTGCTGGCAATTATTAACTCGCAAACCGCCGACAACGGGAATTACCAGTTGGCGACCATCCAGAACAACCAGGGCAGTGCCCAGAGCGCCGTCCAGGCCCTCACCGTTCAGAAGGTTCCGGCCTTCACCCTTAACGGCGCGGGTTGGGCGCTCAATGGCCTTCAAGGCAGCACGCCGTTCCCGGCCACGATGTTCAATGGGGTGCTGGAACTCTCCGCCAGCCTGGGCAGCACCGCCCGCAGCGCCTGGTACAAGTACCCGCTGTTCATCGGCGCTTTCAAAGCCTCCTTCGTCTATCAGGACGTCGGCGGCGGCGGCGCGGATGGCGCGGCCTTTGTGCTGCAGAACGATCCGCGCGGGACGACCGCGCTGGGCGGTTCGGGCGGCAGCCTGGGCTATTCGGGCATCACTCCGAGCGTTGCGCTGCAGATCAACATCTACGCCAACAATACCCCGGGCATCGCCTTTAACACCAACGGCAATACCGGCGGCTATGTTGCGACCGGTGATGTGAACGTGAGCAGCGGCGATCCGATCAAGGTTGACCTCACTTACATCGGTGGCGTGGTGTACCTGACATTGAGCAACACCATCACGGCGGCAACGTTCTCGACTGTGTTGCCGGTGGGCAGCCTGCCCGAACGGCTCGGCTCCGACCTCGCTTGGGTCGGCTTCACGGGCGCCGACGGCGGCACTGTGTCCACGCAGAACATCAGCGAGTTCAGTTTCATCCCGCTGCCGACGATGACCGCTCAGCCTGTTGGCGCCAACGTGGTATTGGCGTGGCCCGGCACGATCGGGGGTTACAAGATTCAGTCCGCCAACAGCCTCACCGCTCCGGTGTGGGTTGATGCGGGCCTCACCGAGACCCTCGTCGGCGGCCAGTTCCAGGCCACCGTTCCGGCCGGCAGCGGCAGCAAATACTACCGTCTGGTGCTGACGCCGTAACTCAACCGCTCAGCGAACCGGCCCGGTGCGAGCCGCAGCAGGCTGCGCCGGCCGGACCGGATTCGCAAAGGATTAAGGCAAGGCCGGGAAGCGCGAGCTTCCCGGCCTTTGTGCTGACAGTCCGCCGTGGGATCACACTGGCCCCGCGCGCCAGCGTGGCTTCCGCCCAGGAGGGGAGGGGCGCAATCATGCACCCCGGCCACCTAGCCGGCTGAAAACCACCGGCGGAAGCGGGTTGAAGCAAGCGAAAGTCCCGGGTGCTCGAGATGCTGACGCCCGGCCGCGGCGGCAGGGGGACTCACTCGTTAAGGTGGACAATTTTCGCCGGCGGAAAGCCATTGAACCACGTGGCCGACGCGCTGCTGTATGCACCAATGTTCTCCGAATAAACGAGGTCTTCGATTTCGAGGTCCGGCAGTTCCTCCGAGAGCGAAATCTTGTCCAGCGCGTCGCAGGTCTGGCCGAAAACCGCGCAAACCTCGGTCCTGCCCTTCTTGAAGGCCTTGAGGTGGTACTGGCAGTGATCGAAGATAATCCCGCTGAAAGTGTGATAGACGCTGTCGTCAATATAGTAGCAAGTCTTGCCGTCACGAACGGCCTTGCCGATGATGCGGGCCACGGAGGTTGCAGCGGTGGCCACCAGAAAGCGCCCCGGTTCGGCGAGAATTTGAATGTCCTTCGGAAACAGGCGGTCAATCTCGGCGTTGATTTTTCGGGCCAGCAAACTAAAGGGCTTGACGTGCCGGTCGTAGGGGGCTGGGAACCCGCCGCCAATGTCGAGAATCTTGATCTCGTGTCCCCGCGATT
>JARKQH010000025.1 GCA_029974925.1 Verrucomicrobiota bacterium | reverse complement strand
GCTGCGACAGATCGGGAATCCCATTGGTCAACGGAACGATGATCAGGTTGTTGGCGCCATAGGTGAGGCCAGCGAGATACCGGCCGTCGCGGGATACCGAGACGCCATTGATATCGAGGAGGTAATCCGCTCCGTTGGAGCCAATATCGGTGCTGGCGCTTTGCGATTCCCAAATAAAACCGCCCTGAGCCGAATGCGCCCAGTAATTGCTGGTGAGGGTCAGACAGCCCGGCTGCCCCGGCTGGTTCGCCGGGTCCGGGTTGTAAACCGCCGCATAATTGGTCGGATCAATATATACCGCGGGATTGATGATAAAGAGCGAAGGGCTCCAGGTCCCAACGCCCGGCGGGCCGGACGCATTCGCACGGCGCTGGTTGAAGTAAATGTAGCCGTTCGGCCCGACGACCACGTCGTCGTTTTGGGAAACGAAGTTGACGGAAGGCACTGCCAGCAGCACCGGCGTGCCGGTGTACGGAAGCGGGCCGCCGCCCACGTCATAGCGCCAGACGGAGTTCATTTGGTAGGCAAAGGTCGCCGTGGGATCCTGCTGGTAATCCTCATCCACCGTGATGATTTGCAGGTCGTTGCCCGCCAGGCTGCCCACAACCGCCACCGACTGCACACTGCCGTGGTTGTTATCCACGCCCACAGGAATCGCCGCCGTCCCGGTCAACGGCTTCAACACGTACTGGTGCGTGGTCACGTCCGGGTCGGTTACAATGAGGTTGCCGGTGGCATCAGACCAGTCGCTGACGTAGAGCTGGCCGTCCGGTCCCACCGTGATTTGGAACGGCGCGCTCCCGCCGGTGGCCAGGCTGAAGTTGTAGCCTGCGGTTCGTAAATTGGTGCTTGCCCCAAAAGGATTGCTCAGGTCCGCCTCGTAAACGTAAATGCCCTGCCCTTTGACCGTCGCCGAGTTGGCGCTGTTGGCAACGTAAACGCGGCCAAAGAACGGACTGGCGGGATTCCGATTGACCGCAACCCCGCGAGGTGAGTTGAAGGCGATGCTCGAACCGATTTGGGTAATGGCGCCGGAACCCGCTTTCGAGCAAATGACCTGGAAGGGGAAGCCTGGGTCGGTGGGAATGGTGGTCACATTGGTCAGTCCCGCCGGAACCGGGCCAAGGTCGTTGGTAATATAGCCACCGCCGGAATCGCGGGTGACCAGCAGCACCTGGTCAGCGCTTTCGTTCAAGCGGAACGACACGCCGGAGGCGCCGTTATTTGTGAGCGAACTCGCGTACGGCGTGGCCAGGGCCACGGACCCGGCCACGGCAAACGCGGCCAGGCCGGCAACCAGGCTGCGCCAGGCCGAGCATGAGGAGTCGAGGTTTGTTTTCATACGCATGGTTTGTCCTTTTGTTTTTTGGGTTGCAATTAAATCACACTTTGACGCGCCCTTTCCGGCGCGGTTGCTGCGTTGACTGGATTATTTACAATTGACCGTAGTTCACTTTCGCCCTTTTGCAACTGCAAAAATCACTAATGAAAGAGGCCGATTCCGCGGAATCGGCCTCCCGGGGGTTTGAGGTTTGGGTTAAAGTCTGACTTGGCGGCGGCAGGCCAGCGCGGCGAGGCCCAGGGCCAGCAGCGCCAGGCTGCCCGGCTCGGGCACCGTGACAATGAACGCCTGGATGCCGTTGTTCGAGTTCATGGCGTAAAGCGTGGCCAAGGCCGTGCCGTCCGGCTGGTTCAAGATGTTGCCCCACGCGACGGCGCCGGTGCCATTGGAGTTGGGATTGCTAAGGCTGGCGGTCGAAGTGGTCAGCAGCAACAGATTCCCGGGATCGGTCGCGTCGTAGATGCGCACGCGCGAGTCGCCGGTGCTGATGGTCGCCACCAACGGCAAACCATTCACGACCGCGTAGTCCATGGGCCGCTCGGCTGTGCTGGTCAGCGTCGTGGAACCGAGCAACGTGCCGGTGGTCCCGGAAAAACTCGTGTAGCGGCTGGTCGTGCCTGCCGTGCCCAACACGTGGCTCGAGTCGGTGAACGTGATGCCCAGGCGGAAGTCGCCGGTGTTGGGCGGCGTGCCGGAGAACGTCACCAGACTGCCGTTGAAATTGACTCCGTCGCTGGTGTTCAGAATGGCATATCCGTTTCGGGCGCCGGTACCCGTGGTTCCTTCACCCGCCACAATGAGCGTCGAGGCGCCGCCGCCAATCACGTCCAGCGTGTCGCCCAGCCGGCCGGCCGTCACCGTGGTCGAGCTGTAGGCCAGGGTCGGCACCGCGGATTCATTGGCCCAGCGATAAACCTTGAAGGCCGTTGTCGAGCTGAGCGGGCTGGCCAGGTTGCACACATAAATCGCCCCGTCGGCGCCAACTGAAACCATGTTAACCGCAAAAGTGCCGCCACTGATGCCGGTGGTGTTCAAACCACCCAAATCCGCGCCCGTTGTTGCATCCAAGATGCGGATGTTGTTGCCTCCATTGCGACTGACCAAGTACAGGTGGCTGTTATAGTATGCCAAGCCACGCTCCAATGACCCCGTCCCAAGGTAGGTGTAGCCCCCCTCCCCAGGCGTCAGCCAGCCGTCCCCGCCGCCAAAGGTCGTCATCGGGGCCAGACTCACCTGCGCTTGAACGAAGGAAACACCACCCAGCAAACACACCGCCAGAATCCCCGGAAATTTCAGTTTCATAAGGTTACGCTATTGATTGTGATTGAGCCCATCTTGATCACCCCTGCGCAAGAAGTCAAGCACCAAATCACAAAATCCTGCAGTTCGCCGCTCCAAAACGCTCCCTCCAACCCGCACCTCTGGAACCACCCGGCCCGCGTCATTGTCCCTGACTCAATCCCTCGATGACCACGCGGGCGACAGCCGGTATGATCTCCCGCTCATTGGCGTGGTCCACCGTGAAGACAACCAGCACAAATCGCCTTCCATCAGGCAGTTCCACATACGCCGCGTCATGCCTCGTCTGGCTGGTCCAGCCCGCCTTCGACCACAACCGCACGCCGGGTTTCAGTGCCAGTCCGGTGTAGCTGCGCGCCTGGTTATCCCCTGACTCCGCAAAGGGCTCCCGCCTGAGCAGCTCCATCATCTCGCTGCTGCGTTGCGCCGTTACCGCTCGGCCGGTGACGATTTCGGTGAGGAGGCGGGCGGTGGCATCGGTGGTGAGCCAGTTGCGGTGGTTGGGCGCGTGAACTTTGACCGACTGCATTTCACGACCGTAAGGTCCTTCGCACCAAGGCTTTCGGTTTACATTAACCCGCTCATAACCCAGCGAACTGAAATACCGGTTCACCGCATTCCGCTTTGCGTACCACTCCTCGAGTTCGGCTGGCGGAAGCTCGGGGCCGCTGGTGGTTCCGGTCAGCAAATCCACCAGGTAGCCGGTGGCTTCATTATACGATTCCACAATCATATCCCGCATGGCCCGGCGAACCTCGGGCGTGTCCTGCACCCGCCCATCCTCCATCCACTGGTGAATTGCCACGAGGTAGAAAAGCTTAATCACACTGGCGGGATAAATCTGCTCCTGGCCGCGGTAGCTGCCCTGTTCGAGTCGCAGCGGCCCGGCGGATGCGCGGTTTTGCTCCGCGCCGGACAAATCCACGAGGGTGACCGCAATCTGGTCGCGGCCCAGTTTGCGTTCCGCGAACTGCGCGAGGGCGCTTTCCACGGCTCGGTCCACAATCTTCTGGACCCGGGGCGTGCGAATGAATTCCAGTGAGGTCTTGGTCATGATCGGGGCCGCAGGATCGGGGGCGGCGGCGGGAGATTGTGCCAGCAGACTGCCGGTCAGGCTCAGGGAAAGCAAAACCGCAAGATGACATTGCCGCCGCATGCGCCCACTCTTCCAGAGCCCGCTCGAACCGTCAAGGGCGCCAGCCGCGGGCGGGCCGCATCCCGTTCTCCACGATTGCCCTCCGTTGCGGAAGGTCCAGGCTCGGGTCAACCCGGATCAATCCGACGGCTCGGCGCGCGGTGGTTTGCCGCGGCGGGTGGTGGTGTCGAAGCAAAGACCGCGTTTGGCGGCGGCGGCAAAGTCCAGGAGCGTGCGGGCCGGGGCGCTGGTGAATCGGCTGGCGGCCTCGGCGAGGGCTTGACGGAAACCGCGCCCCTGATGAAAGAGGGCATGGTAGAGCTGCTTGAGTTCGAGCCGCTCTTCGGCGCTGATGCCGGCGCGGCGCAAGCCCACCGTATTGAGGCCGCAGATGCCATTATAACCGTGCGCGACGGTGTAGGGCAGGAGGTCCTTGCTGATGGCCGACCCGCCCTGCATCAGCGCCAGGGTGCCGACCCGGACGAACTGGTGCACCAGGCAGTTGCCCGAAATGAAGGCCCGGTCCCCCACCGTGACGTGCCCCGCCAGCAACGCGCCCCCCGCCAGAATCACATGGTTCCCCAGGCACACGTTGTGCGCCACGTGCGAATGCTGCATCAGGAAATTGTGCGAGCCAATCACCGTGTCCTCGGACAACTTGTTCGAGCGGTGAACGGTGACGTGTTCGCGGAATACGTTGAAGTCACCGATGCGCAAGCGGGTGGGTTCGTTCGCGTATTTCAAATCCTGCGGGGCCTCGCCGATGACACACCCCGCAAAGAAGCGGTTGCCCCGGCCAATCGTCGTCTGGCCGGTCAGGTAAACGTAAGGCCCCACCACACACTCCGGCCCAAGTTGGACCCCGGCATCAATCACGGCATATGGCCCGACCTGGACCGACGGGTCCAGGCGCGCATTGGGATGGATGATTGCGGTCGGATGAATCATCCCGCTCAAAGTGCGGGAACCGTCCCGGTTGCCAAGCTCAAAGTAAGGCCGCACCGGCCTCCCGCTTCGCCAACAGCTTCGGGGCTTGATCCTCGCCGCATGCGGCCTCACACTGAACCCCGCATGACTCCTCGCGAGCGCGTTTTGGCCGTGCTGGACCGCCAGCCGGTGGACCGTCTCCCCGTGGACCTGTGGCACACTCCGGAAATCGCCGCGGCCCTCCGCCGGCACTTTGGCGTCGCGGACGATTTCGCCATGTGGCGCGCGCTCGGCCTGGACAAAATCGTCTGGGATTTCATGGATTATCGCACTGCGGAAGGCGACCGGGCCGGGGCCCAGTCCGGCGCGGGCGCCGAATCCGCCGGGGAGCGGACCCTGTGGGGCGTGCCCCTAAAGAACATTCAGGCCGGCGAAGCGCTCTACGCCGAATTTGGCGAAGCCCCCCTCGCCGGCTACGACGAATCCTCTCTGGACCAATACCCTTGGTGGCCCAAGGTGGACCGGTTTGATTACGAAGCGGCCACCGCGCTGGCGGAGCGCGCCGCTCGCGAGTATGTCGTGATTGGCCCCTGGGTTTCGCTCTTCGAGATTTACTGCCAGTTGCGCGGCCTGGAGCAGGCGCTGATGGACCTGGTGGAAAACCCTGCTTTGGTTGACGCTGTCCTCGATCGGGTTGAGGCCATTCAAACGGAAATGATGCGGCGCTTCTTTTCCCGCGCCGCCCGGCACCTCACGCTGGTATTTGTCAGCGACGACATCGCCGGGCAGAAATCCCTCCTGATGTCGCCCAAGGCGTGGCAACGGCATCTTCAGCCGCGGCTTCGCCGCTGGTGCGATCTGATCCACGAACACGGCCTCAGAGTCTTTTATCACACCGACGGCGCGGCGCGCCCGCTTCTGCGGCCCATCCTGAACTGCGGCGTGGACGTGCTCAACCCCATCCAGCACGCCTGCCCGGGCATGGACCTCGCCGGCTTGAAACAGGAGTTCGGACATCGGGTCATCTTCCACGGCGGTGTGGACAACCAGTCCATCCTGCCGCGCGGCACTGCCGACCAGGTGCGGGCCGAGGTCCGCGAATGTCTGCGCACGCTCGGCGCGGGGGGCCAGGGCTTCATCTGCTGCTCCTGCCATAATGTGCAGCCAGGCACGCCACTGGAGAACATCTTCGCGATGGTCGAGACGGTTCAGGCGACGCGCATCCTTTAGACGCCAATCGGGCGCGCACCCTCATGCGCGCCCTTCCAAAGGGTCTCCCCACACGGTTTCGGGAGCCTGGAATCAGTAAAGGGGCGCCAGGATTGGGGCCACCGCCACCGCCCGGAAGAACTTCATCGGCGCTTCGTTCATGTTGCCGAGGTTGAAGATAAACCGCCCGTTTCCATCGGCCGTGGTCAATCCAAGGTCCGTCCACACCGGATTGTTCAAATCCCCGGTGCTCTGAATCTGGTAAGTCTGGCCACCGACCCCCAGACCCCAGATTTTCAAGCTTCCGCCGCTCTGGAGATCAAGCGTCAACCAGGGCAACAGTGCCCCCGACCGGGACAGCACGACCTGGTTGGTAATCGTGATGGCTTCCCGTTGCGCCGTGCCGGTCACGGTGAACGGATAAATGTCCGTGGGGGTCGGTTTCGTGCAGGTGATCGTCATGATCGCAGTCTGCACCGTGGGCACCCGCCCGGTAAACCGCAGCTTCGCGGGCGAAAAAGCGACCTGCGTTCCGGCGGGCAAACCGGCGCTGCTCAAATTCACTTCCAGCAGGCCCTGCCCCTCGCGCACCACCGCCGTGATCTTGTAGGTGATCACATTGCCGGGCGTGGTCGTCTCCGGCCAGAGCGGTTCCATGGACATAGACACCAACTCGGACATGGCCTGGCTGACGTTGGGAACGGCCAGGGTGGCGATCAAACCCAGGCTCAGGGCCATTGAACGTATCGTCTTCATATCGTCTCTTTTTTCGTTCGCAGAATGTTCACTGCTTTTTCTGCTTCAACTTTACGGCGCTTGAAAAAAGCAACAATCGGGGCACCACAGGGCCGTAGCCCGGGGAGTTTTCAGGAAGACGGCCCCGGGAAACCCCCGGGAGCAGGCAGGGTCAGTCGCGTGCGTTCGAGGGCGCGCGGTCCGTCGGATGAGGCCGGCGGGGCAAATCAACCCTGGTTGGGCCGGGCCGGCGGAACGGCGGGCGAGGGGGTTGTTGGAGTTGCGGGAAGCGCGAACGCCGGTTGAATCGCTCCGCAGGTGGTGCACTCCAGGCAGCGAATGCAACCGGTGACGTTGACGCGCTCGTCCACTTTAACCCCCATCGAGCAGCGGCTTCGGCACAGGTTGCATTCAACACATTGGCGCGCCTCGAATCGCAGATGAAACAGGCTGTAGCGGTTGAACAACGCCAGAAACCCCCCCAGCGGACACAACATGCGGCACCAGGGCCGATGGATGAAAAGCGCCGCCAGCAAAAACGTGACCAGGATGCCGGTCTTCAGTCCGCTCATCATCCACCCGTTCCCCGCCATCACACTCTGGGCCGAATACGGCAACCCCGCCTCGAGCGCTCCCGCCGGGCATAGCCGGCAAATCGAAATGACCTGTTCCTCGAAGGGGATTCCGCGGTACCCCAACACCGCCGGCAGCAACAAGACCAGGCCCGCCAGCACCCCATAGCGGAACCACCCCACCCAGCCGGGCAAAAGCAGTTTCGGCGTCGGCACCCGGCCCAGTAGGTCCTGCAAAAAACCAAACGGACACGCCCACCCGCAGACCAGCGAGCCGCTGACGGCGCCCACCAGCACCAATACCCCGATCAGCAGATAGGGCACCTCCCAAACCACCGGCAGCAGCGCCGCGTAATTGGCCGCCACACCCACCGGACAGGCGAACGATGACAACGGGCACGAATAGCAGTGAAACACACAGCCGGGAATGCCGTGCAGCCAGCGGCCCAACGGCGCCAGCCACACCGCCAGAAACCCGGTTTGCACCCACGGCCGAAGGCGCGTCAGCCTCCGCCCCAGTTCGGCCGGCTCACGCAATTCACACTTTGCCGTCTCGCATTTCATTCACTTCGCTTGAAACCGGCTCTTTGAAATCTTGGACAAGTAACGGGGCGGCCGCGCGCGCGACCGCGGTCCATCACGAAAGACCAGGGCCACACCTTGTGGCCCGGGATTACTTCACTCACGTGGGACAAGGGGTCTTGGCGCGGGTGTCCACCCGCACCTTCCAAAGCGCGGCGCTGGCAGCCGAGTTCTGACGCGCCCAACGCTCGAGCGCTTCACCCCCCCCGGTCGGATCATCGGGCGAAGGCGGGGGCGGCGGGGGCGGCGCCTCATCCCCCGGATACCGCAAGCCCCCCATGGCAAACGCTTTGACCAACTGGGTTTCCCGCGCGTTTCCCCCCTCAACGGTCTCGACCGCCGTCAGGTGCCGCGCGCCCGCCAGCACCAACACACAACCCGCCACGCCCGCGATAAACCCGGGCCAGAAGTTCCGCGCTTCGCTCGCCCGCAGGGCGGGTTGAACCGGAGGTTGTGGAACACGTCGCATGCCGGGTTTCCCTCTCGAGGCTAGGCCCCCTCCGCGGCCCGGGACGGCTTCCACCGCCCCATTGGTCCGGAAAAGTTGAAATTGGCGGAGGCGGATGGGAATCGAACCCACCTGGGACTTGGTTGAGTCCCACGCTGGTTTTGAAGACCAGGAGCGCCACCAGGTCGCCTTACACCTCCCCAATCGAGCCTTTGGCCTGGCATAGTCGGTGCGCCCCGCACCCCGGCCCGCAACGGGCACGGGCCAGCCTGCCCAACCGATACAAAACGCGCGTGCAAGTTTGATGGGCCGCGGGCATGTCTGGTTTGGCGCGCACCGCAGCCTCGCTCACCCTACTACAGCGCGCTTTCTCCGGGCAAGGCCGATCTCCGCGGCGTGGACTCCGCGGCCCCACTCCGCGCGCGGGTGCCGAACCCCTGCCGCGGCCCGCCAGAGGTGATTTTGACCGGCGAACCGTTTACCGGCGCCGTCGGGCCTCCGACGGCATGCCGTTTGTCCCCCGTTCCCCCAGCGGCTGGCGCACGGCCCCGGGCAACCACGTCTGTTCCGGCCGCCCCGGCGTGGTCTCCCACTCAAACGCCCGGTCCACCACCTGCCGCATCCGGTCAAACCACCATTGCGCCCGCAGCAAGCGTTGCTGGCGCCGCCGAACCCCGCCGCAAGCCGGGTTGCCATCGAATCCCAGTTCCAATTGTGCTGTCATCATAACACGAGTCTTTTTGCTTCCATTCTGGCAGCGGGGGTTGGACAAATACTGTCCAGGGTGGAAAAATGTTGCGGGTTTGCAGCATTAGAAGTACTAACCGAAGTCTCTGTTCTCGAGGGTGGACATTCCAAGGCCGCGGAAATCATCCAAAAGCCGGGGAGGCGAGTGACGGGGTCTTCCCTAATTTACCATCACGATCCCCCTTTTTCCGTCGAGACGAGCTTCGGCGGGGGCTCGGGGAGCCCACTTTCGGCCAGGCTGGAGTCGCGCTGCGCTTTGCCGTCCTGCTTCCGGGTGGTTTCGGGTGGAAACCGAGTCTCCCGCGCAGGATCATGCCGTCGCTGCGAATCGGCGCAACAGGCGGCGTACTCCCCCAGGCAAAAAGCGGGGGCGCCGCGGCCAAAATCGTGCGTTTTCCCGGGAAGCCCGCATGCGCCCTCCTCGGAAATCCTCAGCAAGGGGGCTGCGGATGGAAAGTGCGCTCAGCAAAGGCAGTGGCGCTTTTGGCAAGGGAGCGACGACTTCCGAGGCGGGGGATGAAGGTGTGTCGCGGGTTTAAGGGGCGCGGTCACGCACGGTTTCGCACAGGGCGGCCACGCGGGCGGTGATTCTGGAGGAATCGGCTGGCGAATAGTCGGTCGTGATTTTCAGATATGGCAGCCGGAGTTCCCCCAGGCACAGATTGCGGACATGGAACGATTCCACGTCGTAGGTGAGACACGCCTGCCAAACCAGTTCGATGAGGCAGTCGGGACGGAATTTTCCGGCCAAGGCACGCAAGGTGTCGAAGCGCCGCCGGTTGGGGGTCATGACCGAGCAAGGCAGGTGATAGTATTTGGCGGCAAGGGCGCGAAGGGGGTCCGGGGTTGCAGCATCCACATCCTCGAGAATGGGTTTGAGGCCGGTGCAGTTTTCCATGCAAACGACGACGGCGCCGCAGCTTTCAATCAACTCGACCACCCGCTCGGCACCGTGGACGAGGGGCACACCCGTAAGCAGCACCCGGACCGGGCCGCGGGCCGAGGCATAAGCGGGGGATGTCCTGCCGCCCTGCCGGTAATAATCGAAGGCGCGCTCATATTGTTGCAAGTGACCGGGAAGACCCGAGATGATGCTTTTGAATTCGAGGAGCTGGCGGCCCGTGAGGGGCGGCGGGTGGGCGGTCAGCAGGTCGGCGAGTTGGCGGCGGAGATGCCGCTCGCGGTTCATGAGGTGGATGGCTTCGACCAATTTTTCGTTCGTGATCACGACCTGGAACCGGGCCTCAAGGTGCTGCCGGAGTTTGCGCACCTCGGCCACCCAATGTTCGAAAGCCTCGGGGTCGTCGGCTTTCTGAGGCAGTTCAAGCACGTACAGAGGTTTGTGCGCGGCCAGCAGCTCGAACATTTTCTTCTTGCCGTCACAGGTGGTCTCGGCAACCACCAAATCGGCCCATTTCAGGAACGGATTGCGGCCGGTGACCTGATAGCCGAAGGTGGACTTGATGAGCGGGCAGAGATTGGCGGGCAGGAACTGCTCGGCGGGCGGAATGGTTTCGGCCGAGCCGCCGCACAAACACACCGGCAGTCCCCCGGCCGCGAAGATCAGTTCCCGGGGAGTGAACTCGCACAGGATGCCCACGATGGGGCGGCCCTGGTTTTTGGCCAGTTCCGCCGCGTCGTAGCAATGATCAATCATCCCGGCGAAATACTCGAGGGGATCGCAGCCGTTGTTTGCGGCTTGACTTTGTTCGCCCATGGTTTGATGGCGGCAGGGGGTCAGGAGGGCAGCCTGCCGGTGAGCGACTCGGGCTTGGAGGGCCAGAATTTGACGACGTAAAAGAGGCCAAAGACCAGGAGGCCCAAGCCCCACCACACGTCGGCATGATAATGCCACAGCTTGACCATTTTTTCGGGCGGCGGCGGATTGAGCCATTCGTAAACCCCCGCGCCCGTGATGAGCACGCCATAGACGGCCAGCAGACAGCCAATGAAGAACCAGATGGGAATTTGTTTTTCGTGATCGTGCATAAACGCCTCACCAGAAAATAATGTTCACCACCACCAGGACCACGGCGACGACCGTGGCCCAGAACAGAGGCTTTTTGTGCCAGGGACAAGGGCCTTCGTCCGGCAGGGTCGTCAACCCCATCACCAGGTCCTTCAACTCGGCGTCGGGTTTGGGTTTGGTAAACAAGCTGACCAGGATGGTGACGGCGACGCAAACGACGAACGACCACCAGGCGCTGTACATGTTCACCGCCATCGGTTTGGCCTTTTCCGACCGGGCGATGCGGCGGGCATGGTCGGGATTGAAGGCCGCCGGCGCAAACTTGTGCGAAATCGTGGCCGACCGCGCCTTGACCTCGGTTCCGAGCACGACCGGCACGCCCTCCACTCCGAACCGCGTGGTTTCCTTCGAATCCGCCAGGACGACTTCCGGGGCCAGGACCTGCACGACCACTTCCCCTTTCCTGTCCTTGATCAACGGCGGAATCACCGCGCCGGCGGCCAGGCCAGCCTCGCTGACATTCACCGTTTCCACCTCGCCCTTCTCGACCACAATGCGGTTGATTTTGCCGTCAGGTCCTTTCTCGAGGTTGATGACCGCGCCGCGGCTGAGGGTGACTTTGGGTTGCGGCCGATAACCGTCCGGGAAGGTGTGGACGTAAACCCACATGCCAATCGAGACGAGGATGGCACAGAGGAACCCCCAAAAGCCGCCGGCCGGCGTGGCCCGTTTCCACAGCATGCCCAGAATAATGGCGCCAAACAGCGGGACGATGAAGAAAAAGACCAGAACCTGCAGGTAATCCAGGATGTTCTGGAAGTAAAACAGGAAATAGGCCGTGCCGATCGAAATGAGGACGCCCAGAATGGAGGACCACCGGCCCATGCTTAGGTAATGCGCGTCCGGGGCGTTCTTGCGAATCAACGGCTTGTACACGTCGTAGGTCCAGACCGTGGCGAAGGCGCTGATGTTTCCAGCCATGCCGGACATAAAGCCGGCGATCATCGCGGTGACGCCCAGGCCGAGCAGACCCGGGCCCAGGTATTGTCCCATCAACAGGGGTAGAACGTCGTTGTAAGTCCGGTGGGTAATGCCCGCCCGGGGGTCGCTCTCGGGCACCAGCACCATGGGCGAGCCATCGGCGTTCATGAGCACCGCCAGCCCCAGCAAGCCCGGAATGGTCACGATAATCGGAACCAGCATTTTGAGCACCGCCCCGATGATGGTGCCGTTTTGGGCGGACCGAAGGTCCTTGGCGACAATCACGCGCTGGACCTGGAGGAAGTCGGTGCACCAGTAGCCGAAGCTGACGGCCAGTCCGAGACCGAACACCATGCCAAACCAGTCAATGCCCATGGGGTTGCTGTCGAAGGACCCGAGATTGCGCCACAGGCTGGTAAAATCCGCGTTGGAGACGGTGGGATGGATGATGGCGGCATTGCGCTGGATGGTTTCCATCATTTTGGTCCAGCCCCCCGCGTGGATGATGCCCAGAATCGGGATCAGCAGCGAGCCGGCCCAGATCAAAAAGTATTGCAGCACCTCGTTGAAGACAGCCGAAAGCAGGCCGCCCAACGCCACGTAGATGGCCACGGTGATTGAGGAAACCCAAATACTGACGTTCATGTCCCACCCAAGCAGCAGGTTCAGAATCTTGGCCATGGCAAACATGCTGGCGCCGCTGACCATGATGGTGAGAAAGCTGAAGGAAATGCCGGCAATGGAACGAGGCCCTTCGCCGTAACGCAGCTTCAGATAACCCGGCACGGAATGGGTTTTGCAGATGTAATAGAAGGGCATCATCACCACGGCCAGAAAGAGGATGGCGGGAATCGCGCCGATGAGGTACGCGTGCGCGCCCAACATGCCGTATTGATAGGCCATCGCGCTCCACCCCATCGTCTCGAGCGAACTCAAGTTGGCCGAGATAAAGCTCAAGCCGGCAATCCAGGCGGTCATCTTCCGCCCCGCCAGGAAGAAATCCTCACCCGTGCTGGCGAACTTCTTTAAATAGAAGCCGATGCCCAGAACCACGGCGAAATAAAGGGCGATAATGACCAGGTCTATCCGGGAGAGTGACAGCAGACTGGCGTCACCAGCGGCAAAGAAAGGGACGAGGTGCATAGGTCTAAGCTCAGGTGGTATTCAGAAGGCAGGGCGCACCGCGCAGATTGACAGAAGTTTGGTCTGACATAGCGGCAGCCATTGATTCACGGGCGGCCATGTTGCCGGGTTGCGGCGAAATTTGCAATAGGCGGGTTTTCTCAGAGTTGCGATGGCACAGCCTATGCAATTCCAAAACCTGTAGATTGAGTTCTACAGCGGTTGTCCGGAGCAACTGCCGGAAGGGGGTGGCCCCGGCGGCCGCAGGTTGGTTAGTTGTTCGTTGGTTGTGGTTGCACGGTGGCGGCTCGGTCAAAAGCCGGGCCGCCATTGTGTTATCGGCAAGGCATTTCTCAGGCAATGCTCAGACGGGTAACCCCTTGCGGGCGCATGGGTTTTAGGTTACCAAAACGCCGTGACCGCTTCCTTGCGATGGCTCACGCCGCTTGCCGCGGCTTGTTTTGCCCCGTGTTTGGGCCATGCGCAGATTGACCCGGTGAGGCGCGACCTGATCCAGATCGGGTATAACCTGGCGTTGCAAGGCCACCAACCCCTGGCCGCCTACGCCTTCTTTTACCACAACCAACCCGAGTTTCTGCGAACCAACCTGACGCTCCGCGTTGCCCTGGCTCCCACCTATCTGGACTCCGAGCTGGGCGTCAGGCAGGCTTTTGGCCCACACACCGACCTGGGCATCGGCCTGGCCGGCGGCGGCTTTGCCGACAGTTACGCCGAAATCCGCAAGGGCCAATACCTGCCCGGCGAGTCTTTCGTCGGCCACGGAGCCGAGCTAAGCCTGCGGCTTTACCATCTCTTCAACCCGGAAGGACGCATCCCCCTTCACGGCGTCCTCCGCGGCGGTGCCCGCTTCCAGGCTTACGCCGAGGGCGACAATACCGACCCCGCTTTTAGCCTGCCGGAGAATCGCGCCTCTGTGAACATCCGAACCGGCCTCCGCTGGGGCGGGCGCGAGCCGGTTTTGTTTCCATCGCTGGCCATGGAGCTTTCGATCTGGCAGGACACGCAGTTTCGCTCGGACGAAGGCATCTATGGCTACCACGACCGCGAAGTTGAACCGGCGGCCCACGCCTTCTGGGGCCAGGCCGCGCTGAGCTACACCACCCCCAGCCAGAACCACAATTTCAACCTGAGCTTGAGCCTCGGGACGGTGATTCACCCCGACCGCTTCAGCGCCTATCGGTTGGGGGCCCTTTTGCCGCTGGTTTCCGAGTTCCCCCTCTCGTTGCCCGGCTATTACTATCAGGAGATCAGCGCCCGCAACTTCGCGTTGCTGAGCGGCAACTACCTGGTGGCCCTCGACTCCCGGCAGCGATGGAATTTAAACTTCACCGCCGCCACCGCCGCGGTGGACTACCTGGACGGTCTCGAACAGCCGGGCAACTGGCACTCCGGCGTCGGCACCGGAATTCTTTACCGGACCTCCTCGTGGAAGTTCATGGTGGGCTATGCTTACGGGGTGGACGCCATTCGATCGCACGGCCGGGGCGCCCACAGCATTGGCATGCTGATGCAACTCGATTGGGGGCAGGCCAAAGAGGAGTTGTTCAGCCCGACCACCCCCAACCTCTGGCAGGGCCTCCAGCGGGTGCTCGGCCTGTTTGGCAACTGATTCCCTTGTTGGCAGGAGGCCCGGCGAAGTCAGGCGGTGGCTCCGGGGAAAACCTGAGGACTTTCTGGACGTCGGGTCCTCCCTCTGAACCCGCGCCCGCCCCTCACTGGTTTCCGGACCGCCGGCCAGGGCCCTCTCCCTCGCGCTCCTTTGGCCCCTGGTTCAGGGCGACCCGCGTTCGGCCTGTCTCCTACACCTCATTCCATTGGCCGGGAACGGGCACAGGGTAACGGCCATCGGCATCGGCCTGGACGGGCGGCGCGCTGTCCTCGGTGAGATGATCCACGTTGGGACAGAACTGGAAGTTGGAGTTGAGCATTTCGTCCCAGGTGATGATGCGGCCTGTGTGAACCGCGGCGCGGCCCATGAGATCGGCGATATTGGAAAAGGCCGCGCGCTTGGCTTCGTTGTGGGGGCGGTCCTTCCGGATCGCCTCCAACAGGTTGTCCCATTCGGCCTGCCAGGGAGTGACCGGCTCCTTGGGGGCGCGCCAGGCGATGTTATCCGCTGCGCACCGCTGGTCTTTGTAGGTGTGAACGGTGCCCAGGTGATGCGGACCGGAGAATTGGGCGGCGCATTGGGTGCCGTGAATGTAGGTGGCGAATTCTTCATGACACTTGGGCAGCCAGCGAACCACATCCAGCGCCTTGGTGCCGTCGGCAAACGTCCATTCGATCGTGAAGGAATCCAGGTTCTGGCTGCAGTCCGGGCTGTTGGCGATGCGCCCGCCAATGCCATGCGCGGTGACCGGCCAGGCATCCTTGATCCAGCAAATCTCGTCAATCTGGTGAATGTTCATTTCCGCAAACAAGCCGCCGGAGACCCACAGGAAATGAACGAAGTTACGGATCTGCCAGAACAACTCCTTTTCAGCGGGCGGGCGCTTCCCCAAGTGGCCCACCGGCTGCATGCGGTAGGCGCGGATCAGGTGGATGTCGCCCAACTCGCCGGCGCGAATGCGGCGGATCAGCTCGTGCCGGTTGCGCGAATGCCGGCATTGCAGTCCCGCGGCGATCTTCAGGTTTTTGGCGGCCGCAGCCTCCCCCGCCTTGATGATTCGTCGCAGGCCCGGAGCGTCAGGCGCGAAGGATTTTTCCATAAAGACGTTCACGCCCTTTTCGACGGCATATTCGAGCTGCCCGGGGCGAAAAGCCGAATAGCCGGTGAGCATCGCCACGTCGCCCGGGCGAAGCACGTCAATCGCCTTCCGGGCCGCATCGAACCCGACAAACTGCCGCTCGGGCGGCACGTCCATCTGAGCTCCATACTTCTCGCGCAACGTCTCGTGCGCCCGGTCAAGCCTTTGGCGAAACAAGTCGGCCATCGCGACCATCTTGACCGGGCCATGGGGTGAATCGAAGGCATTCGCCGCCGCCCCACAGCCCCGCCCGCCGCAGCCTATCAAAGCCAGGCGGATCGTATCATCCGAAGCCGCATGCACCATCGGCAGCGTTAGACCGCCCAGCACCGACGTGGCCGCCACCGCGCCACTACGGTTCAAGAATTCCCTTCGGGTCATGCCTCCGGCTGCGGTGGAACGGGTGCAAGCATAGGGCTTTCGACTTTTTTTCATACAATAGTCTCCGGTTGGTTGCCAGACAGCCTGCTTCCACACGGCGCCGCCAGTCAAGCCCCGGCCTGGGGTCAGTCCTATAATTTTTGCCTGGCGGGCGCCGTTCCTGGTGCGCGCAAAGATTATAGGACTGACCCCAAGCGGGGGCGTTGAATTTGCGGGTGGGTTCTGGCATGGTTGGGGGTGGATGACCGAACCGCTTTCGAGCAGGGAATTAACCGAGCTGGCGGAGGGTTTGGACCAGCTTGCCCGGAATCTCTGGTGGACATGGGATGAGCGGGCCCAGGAGGTGTTCCAGGAGCTGTCGCCGCGGGGATGGCAGAACCTTTATCACAATGCGGTGGCGGTGCTGCGGGAGGTGTCGGGGCAGGAGTTGCGCGTGCGGCTGCAGGAGCCGGCTTTCGCGGAGAAGGTGCGCAAGACCCTCCGAGCGTTTGCAGGCTACATGCAGGAGCGGCCCACCTGGGGCGACCTGCACGCTCCCGCGTTGCGGTCCTGCCCGGTGGCGTATTTCTCCGCCGAGTTCGGCTTCCACGAGACGCTGCCAATCGCCGCGGGGGGCTTGGGCATTTTGGCCGGGGACCATGCGAAATCGGCGAGCGACGCCGGCATCGGTTTTGTGGGGGTGAGCTTGTTTTACCGGGAGGGTTATTTTCAGCAGGCGATTGATGCGGAGAACTGGCAGCGGGAGTATTATACGTTGTTGGCTCCGAAGAACCTGCCGATGGAGCCGGTGCTGGATGAGAAAGGAGACCCGGTGGTCTGCCGCGTCGAGCTCGGCATGGAGGAAGCAGCCTTTCATGCGTGGCGGGTCAATGTGGGGCGGGTGGCGGTTTATCTGCTGGACTGCAACCGCGAGGAGAATCAGCGGCATTTTCGCGACTTGACCCTGCGGGTTTACGGGGGCGACAGCACGACGCGAATCATGCAGGAAACGCTGCTCGGCGTGGGCGGGGTGCGGCTGCTGCGGGCGCTGGGGATTCGCCCCTCGGTGTTCCACATGAATGAGGGGCACGCGGCGTTTCTGACCCTGGAACTGGTGCGGGAGAAGCTGGCGGCGGGAATGAGCTTTGAAGCGGCGCTGGCGCAAACCAAAGCCGAGTGTGTTTTCACCACCCACACGCCGGTGGAAGCCGGCCACGACCGGTTCAGCGCCGAGCTGATGGACTACGCGATGCACCGGTTCTGCGCCCGGTTGCCCGTTCCGTTTGCCCGGTTGCTCGAGCTGGGCCGCGTGAACCCCCAGAATGCTCACGAGCAGTTTTGCATGACGGTGCTGGCGCTGCGCCTGTCGCGCGCCGCCAATGCGGTCAGCGAACTGCACGGGCGCGTCAGCCGCCACATGTGGCAGTGCCTGTATCCGGACCGGCCCGTCGAGGAGGTCCCCATCGGGCACATTACCAACGGCATTCATCTGCTCGGCTGGATGAAAGGCACCGTCCGCCGTTTCTGGCGGAACAAGCTGAACGGCCAGTTTGGCGCGGGCGGAACCGCGGCCTCGCCGCCGGCGGGTCTGGATTGGGACGCCTGCATCAACTCGGCGGAATTCTGGAAGCGAATGGCCGATCCGGAGTTCATTTCGGACGAGGAGTTGTGGGCGCTGCGGTACAAACTGCGGCGGGAACTCATCGAGTTCGCCCGGCGCCGGCTGTTGATCGCCCGGCAACGCCAGGCGCAGGAGGATTTCATCGCCTTTGACCAGTTGTTGAATCCGGACGCCCTGACGATCGGTTTTGCCCGCCGCTTTGCCACTTACAAGCGGGCGCCGCTGATTTTTCAGCAATTCGACAAGGTGGTGCAATTGGCCCGGGATCCGGCGCGCCCCATCCAGTTTGTTTTCGCCGGCAAGGCGCATCCGCGCGACGATGAGGGCAAGCGGTACATTCAGTACATCCTGCACCTGAGCAAATACAGCGACCTGCACGGGCACCTGGTGTTTATCGAGAACTACGACGTGCATGTCGCCCGGCAGATGGTCTCGGGTTGCGACGTCTGGCTGAACACGCCGCGGCGGCCCTTGGAGGCCTCCGGCACCAGCGGCATGAAGGCGGGCTGCGCGGGCTGCCTCAACCTCAGCATTTTGGATGGCTGGTGGCGCGAGGGCTACGACGGGACCAACGGATTCGCCATCGGCGAGGATGCGCACGCCTCGTCGGTTGAGGAACAGGACCGCGTGGACGCCGCCAACCTTTACCGGGTGCTGACCGAGGAGGTCATCCCGCTGTTTTACCAGCGCGATGAGAAGGGAATTCCCCGGCAATGGATTCAGCGCATCCGGCGGGCGATGGTCACCCTGGTGCCGCAATTTACCACCCGGCGCATGGTGCGCGAGTATGTCGAGAAGTATTATCTCACGCGCCCCGAGTGAGATCAGGGTTTTGGACAGCTTAAGCGGAGGCGCCGCTGGCAAGACGATGGATCTCCTTGCGCGTGGGAGCGGAGGGCTGGGCGCCCAGCCGGGTGACCGAAATGGCGGCGGCAGCTTGGGCGAAGCGCACGGCGTCCAGCAAGGGCTGACCTTCCCCCAGCGCGACGGCCAATGCGCCATTGAAGATGTCGCCGGCTGCTGTTGTATCCACCGCCTTGACCCTGAAGCCGGGAACCATTCGCGCCAGGTCCCTGGTGGCAATGAATGCGCCCCGCGGCCCCAGGGTGATGATGACGGTCTGCGTGCCGCGTTCCAGGAGTCTGTGGGCGGCCTTCGCCGCCGTGGCCGGATTGCATACCCGAATGCCGGTCAGCAGTTCGGCTTCGGTTTCGTTAGGGGTGAGGATGGAGACCTGCCGCAGCAGCGTGTCCGGAAGCCGGCGGGCGGGGGCCGGATTAAGAATCACGCGCACGCCGGCTTTCGCAGCCAGGCTGGCCGCGGCGAGGACCGTCTCCATGGGGGTTTCAAGCTGCATCAACAGAATGCTCGCCCCACGGAAGGCGGCTTTTGCCCTGCGGACATCGGCGGGTGAGAGATTGTTATTGGCGCCGCCGGCCACGGCGATGCTGTTCTCGCCATCCTTCGCCACGAAGATGAGGGCAACGCCCGAAGGGGCCTGGCGATCGAAGGCGATCCAGTCCACGTTGATGCCCTCGCGTTGGAAACCAGCAACGGCTTGGTGGCCGAACAGGTCGCGTCCGACCCGCGCGATAAAGGTGACTTTTCCCCCGGCGCGGGCCGCGGCGACGGCCTGGTTGGCTCCCTTGCCGCCAGCCGCGGTGTGGAATTCGCCGCCCAGGAGTGTTTCGCCCGGCCGCGGCAGGCGGTCGAGCTGGATGATCATATCGGTGTTGGAACTGCCAAGGACTACGAGGGAAGGCTTTTGCATGATTTCAAATCCGTGGTTAAAAGAAGCCTGAGGTTTGGGGGAGCGTTTGCGGACCAAACAATGTTCCCGCGCAATGGAGCTCCCCCGGCTTGGGAGCTTCCCGCAAGGGTGATGAAACCCGGGGCGCAGAGCATTACAAGGATTTTCATGGATTCTCCGCGCAGGCTCCGAAATACAGAGAATTCACGGCCACCGAGGGGTTCCTCCATCCAACCACCGGGCGGCGACCCAACCGGGGCGGCGACGCTGAAGAACCTCGTCCGGCGACTCGAACCGTTTCACACGTGCTTACTCCAACTTCCACGGGGGACGCAATGGGGGACGGTTGAGCAGTTGGTTGGCGGCGTCGTTGTTTTCGAATCGTTCGCGATCCGGATCCCAGCGCAGGTGGACGCCGCCCAACTGAATTGCGATATGGGCCAGGTGGCAAAGCGAGGTCGTGCGCTGGCCAACCTCGGCGTCCTCGATGGTGGGCCGGCGGGTTTTGACCGCCTCGATGAAATCAGTCTTCTCGCTTTGCAGCGGAAAATGAATCTCCCCGGGACCAATCTTTTCGCGGAGAATGGCCGGGTCGCTGGCCTTGAGTCGTTCGGGACTGAGTCTGTCCGCGATGTAATTGACCTGAATCCAGCCTTTTTCCCCCTCGAACCGCACGTGAGGCTCGCCCATTTGGTAGAACAGTTGCACCCCATTGGCAAAGCGGTACCAGGCATCGAAGGATTCCAACACGTTCCAGACCTTCCCCTGATGGTAGGTTCCCGTTGCCTTGACTTCCACCGGCCCCGTGCGCTCGGTGTCGTTCGCCCATTGGGCGATGTCGTTGAGGTGGGTGCCCCAATTCGTAATCATGCCGTCGCAATAGTCCAGGTTGCGCATCCAGCCCGGCCGGCTCTTGAGGTCCTTGGGAGGGTGGACCCGTTTCTGAATATAGGGCACCTCGGGCGCCGGCCCCAGCCAGAGGTCATAGTCCAGTTCGGGTGGCGGAGGCGTGATCTCCTCCGGTTCCGCCGGGAAAACTTCGCGCGGGCAGCCCGAACGGATGGTGTGGAGCCTGCCCAGCCGCCCGTTGCGAACCAGCTCGGCAGCGCGATGAAAGGGCTCCAGCGACCTGAATTCGCTGTCCACGCGGAAAATCCGCTTGCGGTCGCGGACCAAGTCAGCCAGGAGCCGGCCCTCGTTGACATAGCGGGTGATTGGTTTTTCAAGCGAAACATCCTTGCCGGCCTTGACGGCCGCGATGGCCATCGGCGCATGCCAGTGGTCCGGCGTGGAAATGAACACCGCGTCAATGTCCGGCCGGGCGATGATTTCCCGAAAGTCCTTGTATGCCCGGCAACGGTTATCCTGTCCGGAGGTCTTTTTCGAGGCGTAGAAGCGTTGCACAGCCTGCAGTCCCTGTTCAAGCCTCCAGGCATCCACGTCGCAAACCGCGGCGACCACGCAATCCGGTGACTCGAGAAACGGTTTCAGATTCAACGCCATCATCTGCCGTCCCATGCCAATCATGCCCAAAACAATTTTCTTGCTGGGCGCGTCCGCCCCCAGCAAGGAATGGCGCAAGACCAACGGTGCGGCGGAGACGCAGGCGCCCAGCCGGGTGGTGTGGCGCAGGAAGCGGCGGCGGGACAGAAGTGGCGCATCAGATTTCATGGACGCCTTATCCCACCTCTCCGCGCCGGAGACAACTTAAAAACGCCCCGCCAGCCGGCTTCGCGCGAACCGCTGCTTCGCACCTCTCGTGGCCCGGTTTCGCCAGCCGGCAAAGACGGGTGTCTGCCAGCGTCGCAGCGGGCACTTGAAGGCTGGCGGAAGTGCAAGTATAGTCAGCGCAGGATGCGTTCTAGCTTAACTTGGAGTGCGGGGTATTGCAGTCAAGGTCGGGCAATCCCAGCGTTTCCTCCAGCGATGATTGGGCGCCTGGTGGCCGCCTTTTTTTTGCTGGTTGGGGCGGCTTCTTCGCATGCGATCGTGGATGCAAACACCAATGGCCTGAGTGATGTTTGGGAAACCCTTTACGGCCCCGGACCTTTCGACCCCGGCGCCGACCTCGATGGCGACGGGCAAAACAATTTTCAGGAGGCGGTCGCCGGCACCGATCCCCGCGACGCC
>JARKQH010000020.1 GCA_029974925.1 Verrucomicrobiota bacterium | reverse complement strand
TGCGCCCGGCGGGCCTGATCCCCGGCCCCAGCGGCTGAAATCGGTTGCCGTCTGGCGTTCCCAGCCCCGCTTGACCGCCCCACCGGTGATTTTTCGTCGCCGCATCGGCGGAGCTTCCCCTTCAACTGCCGTTTTTAGGTTCAAGTCTTCCCGCTTGCGGCTGCGGACCGCTTTGATGAAGTTTCCGAAGTGGCCACCCTCATCGTCACTTTTCCCGGAGAAACGCTTGACCGGCTGGTGGTCGTTGTCGAAAGCCGTGGTGCCCGCCAGATACCCGCCCTCGCATTCGATCACATGACCTACGCTCAGGCCGCGGTACTTGTCCATGGGTGGCGCTTTGCCTTCCTCGCCGGCCTGGGGTTCGGGCGCCTTTGCCGGCAGGCCGCGCACCTCGAAAATCAAGAGCGCGTCGCCATAATTGTGAACCACCATCTGTGTGTTTGGCGTCTCGCCGTCGTCGCTGTATCCCAATCTTCCGCCGACGCTGAACACCATCGGCGACAGCTCCATTTTGCCCAGCGCCCAGCGGGCAATATCCATCTGGTGCACTCCCTGGTTGCCCAGGTCTCCGTTGCCTGTGTTCCAAACCCAATGCCAATCGTAATGCAAACGTTTCCGTGCCAGCGGCAGTTTCTCGGCCGGGCCGCACCAGAGATCATAGTCAATTTCCGGCGGGATAGATTGCGGCCCTTCGGCTTTGCCAATGGACTCGCGCCGTTTGTAACAGAGTCCGCGGGCGATACGGATTTTCCCGAGGTGGCCTTCCCGGAGCCAGATAATGGCCTGGCGGAGGGCTTCATTGGAGCGGCTCTGCGTGCCGGCTTGGACAATGCGGTTGTATTTGCGCGCGGCCTCCACGCACTTGCGGCCTTCGAAGACGTTATGCGAGACGGGTTTCTCGACGTAAACATCCTTGCCAGCCTGGCACGCCCAGATGGTCAGCAGCGCATGCCAGTGGTTCGGGGTGGCCGTCGCGATCACATCAATTTCCTTGCTCTCGAGCATC
>JARKQH010000248.1 GCA_029974925.1 Verrucomicrobiota bacterium | reverse complement strand
CAGTTGGCCACGCGGTAAACCGGAACGTCCACCGGGGCGGTCGCCCCGCCGTTTGAGGTGATGTTGCTCTCATTCATAGGTTTTTACCCTATATAGTTGGACCAACCCTGTCCGAGCTCGGACAACTCCGGTCCAACTTTGAACTTTTTTCCGGGGGGGGGAGGGCTGGCCCGTAGAACCCGCAGAACACGCGGAAGGGTCCTGGCGAGCTTTGGGTCCTTGGCGTGAGGCCAACGGTCGGGCGGTGAAGCTCCCGCAAAGAGCGCCACCGTGCAACGGGAAGCGGCAGCCATCAGCCTTAGTCGCGTGGTGACCCACGCCGTACCTCATCCCTCATCCTACATCCTTCATCCCTCCTCCATGGGTGGGGGGGGCCGAAACATTCCTCCCGCCAGGATGCCGGAACGCCCGCCCCGTTCGTTCCCCTCCCTCTATCTCTTCTCTTCTATTCCCTCTAAGGGGAAAATTTCCCGACGCGCCGGGAGAATCTCCCGGAACACCGGGAGAGGCTCCCGGAGGGGCGGGAGAGGGCTTCCGCTTCCGTGTCCTGCGGTCAGGGGGCCGCGCGTTTTTTCCACGCCTTGATCACGTCGTCAATGGTGCGGTCCACTTGCGGATTGAGGTTCTGCTGTTCGGGATGAGCTCGCAGCCAGGCCACCGCTTCACGAATGCCCTCGGCAAACGGTTTGCGGCAGGTGAAGTCGGGAACCAGCCGCTTGATTTTGGAGTTGTCGAAGATGCCGGGATGCGCCTTGTCGCCTTTGAGTGTTCCGGTCAGGTGTGGCGCGATTTCGCAGATGAAGTCGGTCGGGATTCTCTCGATGACGGGTGCAGGGGCGCCGACCGCCTCGGCGATGCGGGCATAAATTTGGTTCCACGTAAGCACCTCGTCGCTGGTGATGTGGAAGGCTTCCCCGAGGGCGCGCGGATTGCCCACCAGGCCGGCAAAACCCACCGCGAAATCACTGGCCGCCGTCAGCGTCCACGGATTCTCCCCGTCATCGGGGACGAAGACCGGGCGGCCCTGTTCGAGGCGGGCGGCCACGGTATAGGTGGAACTGGAAACCACGTTGGGAATCCAGCGCTTCGAGTAAGTGTGTGAGGGGCGGACGATGGTCCAGGGGAATTCCGAACCGGGCGGCAGGCAGCGGAGCCATTCCTCGCAAGCGAGTTTCTTTTGGGCGTAATCCCACCAGGCGTTGCCCAGAGGTGAATCCTCGGCAATGGGCAGGCGGGGAGCCGGCTTGGCATAGACGGTCGCGGAACTGATGAAGACATACTGGCCGATGGCCCCCCGCCAGACGGAATAGTCGGTTTCGAGGTCCCCCACCTCATACCCGATGAAATTGGCCACCACATCAACCTTCAAGCCGGCGACCGCCCGGCGCAGGCTGTCCGGGTCCTTGCGGTCGGCCACGACCGCCCGGTATTCGGGCGGCACCGGACTTTTTCCGCGGCTGAGAATCACAATCTGGTGGCCGCGCCGGTGGAGCAAGGCGGCGCATTCGGTGGAAATGTTTCCGGTTCCGCCCAGGAAGAGGATGGTCATGATGAGTCGGGGTTACAAAAGGGTTGGTCAATTTCGGTTTTTCGGCCAAAGTTTGGCGAATCATTCATGCGATGCTGACGACGTTGCGCATCAAGAACCTGGCGCTGGTGGCGGACCTGACGGTCCAGTTCCAGCCCGGCTACAACGTGATAACCGGCGAGACTGGCGCGGGCAAGTCCATGCTCATTGGGGCGCTGAACCTGGTGCTGGGCGAGCGGGCCGACCGTTCCCTGATCCGCTCCGGGTGCGACACCTGCTCGGTGGAGGCGGTGTTCGAGGTGGGCGCCCTGGCGCCCGCGCTCAATCGCCTGCTGGAGGACAACGGGCTGGAGCCTTGCGAAGACCGGCAGCTCCTGCTGAAACGGTCCTTTACGGCGGGCGGCGCCAACCGCCAGTTCATCAACGGTTCTCCCGCCAGCCTGAATGCCCTCCGCGCCGTCGGCGAGGGGCTGGTGGACATCCACGGGCCGCATGAGCATCAGTCCCTGCTCCACCCCGCGCGGCAGTTGGCCATCCTGGACGCGTTTGGCAAGCTCGAGGAGGACCGCGAAGCCTTTGGCGCATTGTTGCGCCGCCGGCAGGAGGTTGAAACCGCCAAAGCCGAGCTGGTCGTGGACGAGAAAACCTATGCCCGGCAGTTGGACTTGCTGCGATTTCAAGTGGCGGAGATTGCCGGGGCCCGGCTGCAAGCCGGGGAAGACGAGCAGCTCGAAGCGGAACACCGCCGCGCCAGCAACGCCGCGCGCCTGTTGCAATTGAGCCAGGCGGGGCTGGACTTGTTGTCCAACGAGGAGAACTCCCTCCAGGTTCAGGCCGGCGCGCTGGGCCGCACGTTGCAGGAGTTGTGCCGGCTGGATGCGACGGCCGCGCCGCTGGCCGAACTGCACGAACAGGCGGCGGCCGCCCTGGGCGAGCTCCAAACGGCGCTGTCGCATTACGCGGACAAAGTGGAATTGGACCCGGCCCGGTTGCAGGAACTCGAGGAGCGCCTCAATCTGATTCATTCGCTCAAGCGCAAGTATGGGGCCTCGGTGGCCGAAGTGCTGGCTTTTGGCGAGGAGGCCGCCCGGAAATTGCGAAGCCTCGAGCAGCGGGACGCCGAGCTGGCGCGGCTCAACGCCGAGCTCGAACAACTGCAGGCGCAGTTGTGGAAGGCGGGACAGGCTCTGTCGAAGAGGCGCCGGCAGGTGATTCCCCAGCTCACCCGGGCAGTCAGCCGCCAGTTGGCCGACCTCGGGTTCAAGCAAAGCCGGTTCGAGGCCGCGCTCACGAGCCTGGCGCCCGAGGACCCGCCCTCGCGCATGACTTCCACGGGGCTTGACACCGTCGAGTTTCTCTTCGCGCCCAATCCGGGTGAACCGCCCAAGCCGCTGCGCGCGATTGCGTCCTCGGGCGAGCTGGCGCGCGTCATGCTCGCCCTCAAAACGGTTCTGGCCGCCGAAGACCAGATTCCGGTGCTGGTGTTCGACGAGGTGGACGCCAATGTCGGGGGTGAAACGGCGAATGTGGTCGGCGAAAAAATGCTTCAGATTGCGCGCAAACGCCAGGTGCTGTGCATCACGCACCTGCCTCAGGTCGCGGCTCCCGCCGCCGCCCACTACCTGGCCACCAAGCAGCTCCGGAACGGCCGGACGATTTCGGAAATCACGTTATTGAACCCGGAGGAACGGGTGACCGAACTGGCCCGCATGCTCGGCGGGCAGAGCGAGGCGGCGCGCAAGCACGCCCGGGCGTTGCTGCAACCGGGCTAGGCTCGGGACCCGTGTCGCCGGGCGCGAGGCCGAGTGGGGGCAAATCAGGCGCCCCTTCTGGCGGCCTTCCACTCTTTCAGCACGGCGCTGTCCGTGTGTTTGCCCTGCAAAATACGCGGCGTTTTCCCACTGAGTTCCTCCCGGCCATAACGCGTCATTTTCAGCCAGGCGCGGTTTGGATGGAAAAAGCCGGCGCCCGGAGCGCGCAAATTCCCGCCGGCACCCAGGCAGGCGGCGCCAACCCTCATCTCGACAAGCCGGCCATCGCTCCGTAGAGTTGGCCCATGATTCAACGTTATTCCCGGCCCGAGATGCGGGCGATCTGGACCGACGAGAACAAGCTGCGCATCTGGCTGCAAATCGAGCTGCTGGCCAGCGAGGCCCTGGTTCGAGAGGGTGTCGTGCCGCGGAAGGATTTTGCCAAAATCAAGGCCGGCTGCGAAAAGTGGCTGGCCGACCTGCCCGGGTTGGTGGCGCGCCAGAAGGAGCTGGAGAAGGTTCTCAATCACGACGTGATTGCCTTCACGACGGCGGTGGCGGAGAAGATCAACGATGTCGCCAGCCGCTGGTTCCATTTCGGCCTGACCAGCAGCGATGTGGGCGACACCGCCTACGCCGTGCAGATGGCGCAGAGCGCAGACCTTCTGATTCGCGACGTGAAAGAGGCGCGGCAGGCCATTGCCCGCCGCGCGCGGGAGCACAAGTTCACGCCGTGCATCGGCCGCAGCCATGGCATCCATGCCGAGCCGACCACCTTCGGGCTGAAGCTGGCGCTCATGTATGACGAGTTTGGCCGCGCCCTGGAGCGGCTGGAACGGGCCCGCGAGGTGGCGGCGGTGGGGAAGATTTCCGGGGCGGTGGGCACCAGCGCGCATTTGAGCCCCCGCGTCGAGACGTTTGTTTGCCGGCGGCTGGGGCTTCGCCCGGCGCCCATTGCCACGCAGGTCGTGCAGCGCGACATTCACGCCGAGTTCCAATCGGTCCTCGCGCTGGTCGGCGCGAGCATCGAACGGTGGGCGGTCGAGTTCCGCCACCTGCAACGCACGGAGGTGCTCGAGGCCGAGGAACCCTTCACCGCCGGGCAGAAAGGCAGCAGCGCCATGCCGCACAAGCGCAATCCCATCACCTGGGAGCGCCTGACCGGCCTGGCCCGCGTGCTGCGCGGGAACGCCCTGGCCGCGCTGGAGAACGTCGCGCTCTGGCACGAACGCGACATCAGCCACAGCTCGGTCGAGCGCATCATCTTCCCCGACTCGTGCACGCTGCTGGATTACATGTTCAGCCTGTTGACCCGGCTGATGACGGGCCTGAAGGTCTATCCGGAAAACATGAAGAAGAACCTCGCCCTGTCGCTGGGGATGTGGAACTCGCAAACGGTGCTGCTGGCCCTCATCCGAAAAGGGCTCACCCGCGAGCGCGCTTACGAGCTGGTGCAGCGCAACGCCATGCAAACCTGGGCGGTGAAACACGCGGGACGCGACGATGCCGATTTCCTGGCGCAGCTTCAGGCCGACCCCGAGGTTGCCGCCCACTTCCGCAAAGGCGAGCTGGAGAAACTCTGCTCGCTCGACTTTCACTTCAAGGAAGTGAACCATCGGTTCAAGAAACTCGGGCTGGGTTAGGCGAGCCCGCGCTCACCGCGCTCGCCGCCAACCCCTTCCACCATGCTGCCTCGCGAAATCCAAACCGAACACTGGCCGGACCGGACGCGCTACGATTTGCCGCGGCGGCCCATTGGGAAGCTGCGTTGGATCGGCCTGGTGCCGATTGGTTTTGCGGTGCTGTTCGCCCAGATGCCGGTGCGGAGCCTGCTCTCCTTTGCGCAGCGCCTGGCCGAAGGCAAGGGCGGCGCCCCCGAGCTGGCCTTCGCGGCATTCCTGTCGCTGTTCCTTCTGGCGGCGCTCGTTCCGTTCGGGCTGGGACTGTTCATGCTGGCGGGCCGGACCCGGCTGGTCGTCCACGACAAGTGGATTCGGGTCACCGAACTCGCCGGTCCGTTCCGTTATACGCGCAAGCTGCGGTTCGAGGACGTGGACCGGTTGGAACTTCGGAGCGGCTTTTCGGGCGAAGAGGCGACCCGGCAGGCGGCGGGCGCGCTGGCCCGATTTGCGACGCTGACCGCCCGGCTCCGAGACGGCAAACAGCGCCTGGTTTTGATTGGCTACCCGTCGGACTGGCTGGAGCCCCTGGCGGAGGAGCTCACGGGATTGATGCAACTCAAGGGCGCGTCCGTGGCGGTGAGGAAAATTGAGGGTCAAGCTTCAAGCGAGGCGGTCCCGGTCGAGGAAAAAGCCGGGCCGCCCGTGGGCACCCGGATTGTTCTCACGCGCCAGGTCAACGGCCTGCGGGTGGAGGTGCCTCCCAAAGGGTTCCGCGGCAACCCGGGGAGCATGCTGGGTTTTGGTCTTTTCTGGTGCCTGTTTATCGGCGTGTTCACGTTTCTGGCGCGGTCCGCGCCGTGGCCGACGTGGCTGTTTTTGTTGGTGTTCTGGGCCGTTGGGCTGGGCATGGTATTCGGGGCGATTAACTTCGCGCGGCGGCGGTTCACCATCGAGGTGGAAAGCGACCGGGTGCGGGTCGAGCAGCACGGCCCCTTCGGCTCGAAGAGTTGGGTTTGGGACAAATCGGAGCTGGCGGCCGTGCGGGCCGATGCCAGCGGCATGAAAATCAACAACGTGCCGGTGCTCGAACTGCAATGGCTCCTCGCCGGCGGCAAAAAGGTCGGAACCCTGGCGGGACGCACCGAGGCGGAGCTGCAATGGATTGCCGCGGAGGTGCGCCAGGCGCTGAACCTGCCGGCAAATTCCGGGATGGAAGCAAGCCGGAAAGCGGGTTATCGCTGAACCCGGGCGCTGCCGCCCTTGACCAGCGCCTCGACTTCCTTGAGCGACGCCATCGAGGTGTCGCCGGGAGTCGTCATCGCCAGCGCGCCATGCGCCGCGCCGTATTCAACCGCCTTCTGTGGATCATTGAACTTCAGGAAACCGTAGATCAAACCGCTGGCAAAACTGTCCCCGCCGCCGACCCGGTCCAGAATCTCCATATCCTCCCGGTTCGGGGCTTCATAGAAGCGCCCGTCCGCCCAGCAGATGGCGCCCCAATCATTGCGGGTGGCGGACTTCACCACACGCAACGTGGTCGCCGTGACCTTGAAGTTTGGATACGCCGCCGTCGCCTGCTGAATCATCGCCTTGAACGAGCTGACGTCTATCTTGGTGATGTGCTCGTCCAGGCCCGGGACTTTGAATCCCAGGCACGCGGTGAAGTCCTCCTCGTTGCCGATCATCACGTCCACGTATTTGGCAATCTCGCGGTTGACCTCCTGCGCCTTCGGCAATCCGCCGATGCCTTTCCACAGGGACGGCCGGTAATTCAGGTCGTAGGAAACGATGGTGCCGTGCCGGCGCGCCGCCTGCACCGCTTCGATCACCAATTTGGGCGTGGTCTCGCTTAACGCGGCAAAGATGCCGCCGGTGTGAAACCAGCGCACGCCGAGGCTGCCGAAGATGTGTTCCCAGTCGAAATCGCCCGGCTTGAGCTGGCTGGCGGCGGTGTGGCCGCGATCCGGAATGCCCACCGCCCCGCGCACGCCAAAGCCGCGCTCGGTAAAGTTCAGTCCATTCCGGACGGTCCGTCCCACTCCATCGTAGGGGACCCATTTGATGAACTCGGTTTCCACCCCGCCCTGAAGGATGAAATCCTCGATCAACCGCCCAATATCGTTGTCGGCAAAGGCGGTGCAAACCGCCGTCTTCAAACCGAAGCAGCGGCGCAACCCGCGCGCCACATTGTACTCGCCGCCCCCCTCCCAGACTTTGAACTCGCGGGTGGTGCGAACCCGCCCCTCGCCCGGGTCCAGTCGCAGCATGATTTCGCCCAGGGCCAGCAGATCGTACTTGCAGGAGCCGGCGGGTTTGATCTTGAGCGTTTCCATAAAGCAACAATCGCGTAATGATCCAAAATTTCGCGCGCAGTATGGAACGGGGCCGCCCGCGACTCAATCTCAAAGCCGGCTTGAAGTCGCGTCCCGGCCCGACGTAGGCAAGGGGGCGGACACGGTTGGGCGAACCGGGCGAGGGTGTGAGGCTCGGGGTTTCGTTCGCGCTCGCGGGTTGCGCCTGAGAGCGGTTGCGCCATTGGTGCCGGTACCGTATCTTTGCCTCAATGAGCATCGCTGAAATTCGCGGACTGCCGCTGAATGAGAAGCTCCAGATCATGGAGGCGCTGTGGGAGGATTTGCGCGCGCACGTCCAGGAGGATTCCGTCCCGGAGTGGCAAAAGGAGATCCTGGACACGCGGCGCAAGGCCGTCGAGGACGGGCGGGAGACCGTGCTGGATTGGGATCAGGTCAAGAGTTCCCTCGGAACGCCTCGGACATGAGGCTGCGGATTCTTGCCTCCGCCCGGAGGGACCTGGATGAGGGCTACAGGTTTTAGGAAGCTCAAGCGGAAGGCGTGGGGGATTGCTTCCTGGGCTCGGTCAGGGCCGACATCGAAAGCCTGCGCCTTCTGGCGGGGATTCACCCGATCAAGCACAAGGATTATCACCGGATGCTTTGCCGGGCTTTTCCCTTCGCGGTCTTCTACACCAAGACGGCGGACGAAGTCACGATCTACGCGGTGGTGGATTGCCGCCGGGAGCCCGCTTGGATTCGCCGCCGGCTGCAAGAATAGCTGCCCGTCAAGGCCTGCTGCCAGATAGCGGCTGGGAATTTAGGCACGGCGCTCGCCGACGGAGTACTCGATGCGGCCGTTAGGATGGGTGTTTTTCCGCGACTGCATACGCCAAGATCAGTGTGCCAATCGCGTGCATGGCGATCAAGGCGATGGCTGCCCGGCTGCGCCTGGGCACATTGCATACGGCCAACGCAAACTTGCCCCCCGCGCATGAAGATGAAGACCGCCACGGCCCCGGCTGCGGCAACCCCGGCAACCTTTGGGCCACGAATGAAAACGGCAACAAAACATGGTTCGAGCCTGCTGAGGAGCCAACATGCCCAAAGCCCCTCCGTAAGCGGAGGGTTCTGGACGGCGCGCCCAACTTTGTCGCGGACGGAGAAGCGAGAACCGGCCGGCGTTTCAACGCCAGATGGCAGGCTCGCAGACCACGCGGACCGACGCAGAAGTTTCTTTGGCGCGCGTTGCGTCCTTGGCGTCAGGCTTACGATCGCGAGGTGAAGCTCAGGCAAAGAGCGCGACGGCACAAAGGGAGGGGCAGGATTCCGAGATCGCACAACTACGCGACCCAGAGACGGAGCGTGGAGCTCTGACCTCCTCACGCCACACCTTCGCACCTTCCCATTTTCCTACCTTCACACCTTCCCCCCCTGCCGCCGGCCGCCTCGTATTCGCGGGCCGTGGAACCATTGTCCTTGACCTCACCTGCTGGACGAGCCAGAAAGAAGAGCAGCAATGGGTTTATTCGAGCAGCTCACTGAGGCGGCGCAAAACCAGGCTTTGGACTTCCTGGTCATCGGCGGGCTGGCGGTGAGCTTCTATGGTTATTCCCGGGAGACGGCGGACCTGGACCTCTTGATTCGGCAAACGGACCGCCAGGCGTGGGGGAAGTTGCTTTCCCGGCTGGGTTACGTCCTGGAGCACGACGGGGGAAGCTTTGCCCAATTTGCCCCGCCGCAGCAGGCAGGTTGGCCGGTGGATTTGATGCTGGTTCGGGAGCCCACATTTGCCCCCATGCTGGCCGAAAGCCGGGAGGTGGAAATGTATGGCGCGCGCCTTCGCATCCCCTCGGTAACGCATTTGCTGGCGCTGAAGCTCCACGCCTTGAAACACACCCGCGGCCATCGCTTCCTGAAAGACTTCCAGGACGTCGAGGGCCTCGTCCGGGTCAGTGGCATGGATCTGCGTTCGGAAAAAGTGCGTGAGTTGTTCCTGAAATATGGCAACATGGAGCTATATGAAAAAGTCGTCCGCGCCTGCACAAGCGACTGAAGCCAGGGGCCTGGGGGAGGACATGCCCTTGCCGGACCTCGAATTCCCGATTGCACCCGAGTTCGTCTCCCGCCCGCCAAGACTCGATCCGCAAGTCACCTTGGCGCGTTGCGCGGAAACCATGCCTTGGCGCAATGCGCGTCCCGGAGAAAGCCGGCGCCGGCTGGCGGAGAAGATTCCAGTCGAGTTCGTTCTCTAAGCCGATGCATCGGGCGCCGGCGGGCGCGAAGTTGTTCGACGCTCAACCGCAACCCAACCCAACGCGGCACGCCATTCTCAATGTCAGCAAAGAAAACCAACCCCGGAGCTTTTGTGAAAACCTCCATCCCAGCCTCACTCGCCCTCGGAAGCCTGCTGGCAGGCACCGCCCT
The DNA here is from genome assembly GCA_029974925.1 of Verrucomicrobiota bacterium. GTDB lineage: Bacteria > Verrucomicrobiota > Verrucomicrobiia > Limisphaerales > UBA8199 > JARKQH01. Next base: position 25,884 of record JARKQH010000248.1, on the reverse strand, counting down.
CACGCTTTCTGCCGCCGCTGATGGCGGGGCATCGCCGGCGGCGTCCTCCGCCGCCATCGCAACGCCGGCAACACCGGCGGCCGTGTCCAACCCCGCGCCAGCGGCAGCGCCCCGCGAGGGCCGGCGCGGCGGCCCGGACCTCGGACCGCTTCCCGAAATCCACGCGCCCGTGCCGAACACGCTGCCGGGGCTGCTGGGCAAACGCCTCCGATGGAAGTCCAGCGGCGTGCTGGTTCGCCCGCAAAATGATCCCACCCATTTCCTTTATTCGGTCAAAGACCCCACCATTTTCCGGTATCGGGACAAGTGGCACGTTTACGCGACTGCGTTCATGGTGAGCGGCCCGGCCGCGGCCGCGCTTTTGAATCCGGGCGCCAACTCGCCTGCCGCAGGCCCGCGCCGCGGCGGCGGCGGAGGCTGGAGCATGGTGTATCTGAGCTTTGCCGATTGGAAGGACGCGCCCAACGCCAAGCTCTTCTACATGGATACCGTGCCGGGATTCGACGGTTACAAGTGCGCGCCCGAGGTCTTCTTCTTTGCCCCGCAAAAGAAATGGTACTTGATCTTCCAGACGCAGCGCCCGGCCTATTGCACCAGCGAAACTCCGGATGATCCAAAGTCCTGGACCGCTCCGCAGCCGTTCTTCACGCCGGACATCCGGACCCCCAATCTGCCCATTGACTACCATTGCATCGGCGACGGGGAACACATGTACCTGTTCTTTACGGGCGACGACGGCAACTTCTACCGCAGCAAAACCTCCTACGCCGAGTTTCCCAAGGGCTTCAGCAATCCCGTGGTGGCCATGCGCGGCACGCGCAACACGGTTTTCGAGGGCAGCTTCACTTACAAAATCAAGGGGACGGACAAGTACCTGACCTGCGTCGAGGCCCTGTCGCCCACCCGTTTCTATCGCGCCTACGTGGCCGACCGACTGGATGGAGAATGGTACCCGGTGGAAGGCCTGGACACGTTCGAACAACCGTTCGCCGGCATCAGGAACATGACCTTTGAGGAGGGCGTCGAGCCGTGGTCCGACCAGGTCAGCCACGGCGAGATGGTTCGCGAGGGCAATGATGAACGCATGATTCTCGATCCCGACAACCTCCTGTTCCTTTACCAGGGAATCGCCAACGCCGAGAACCGGGGCGACTACGGCAGGCTGCCGTACAAACTCGGTCTGCTCCGCGCGTTAAAGGATTCAGAGTGACCCCCCCCCAGTAAAAGCCTGAGCGTCAAGTCCGCAGATCAAAAACACACCAGCCAACTGAAATCCAATGAAAACTGCATTTCTGAGCATCTCACTCCTGGCGGGTCTGCCCGCCATGGCCCAAACAAGCCAGCCGCCGGCGGAGGACTTCAAGCCTTCAACCTTGAACCAACCCGGCAGGCAGTATCCCCAGGTGAACTCCGAACGGCGCGTGCGCGCCCGCGTGGTCGCGCCGCAGGCCCAAAGCGTCACCCTCGATTTCCTGGGCGGCGCCAAATACCCGATGACCCGGGGCGAGGACGGCGCCTGGACGGTGGTCACGCGGCCCCAGGATGAGGGGTTCCACTATTACCAGATCGTGATTGACGGGGCGGGCGTCCCGGACCCCGGCACGCGTTACTTCTACGGCGGCAGCCGCTGGGGCAGCGGCCTCGAAATTCCCGCGCACGACCAGGACTTCTACGCGCTCCAGAACGTGCCGCACGGCCAATTGCGGCAGGTGCATTACTATTCCAAGAGCGCTGGCGCGAATCTTCGCTGCTTCGTTTACACGCCGCCGGATTATGAAAAGGACCTGACGAAGCGTTATCCGGTGTTGTATCTGCAGCACGGCGGCGGCGAGGACGAAACGGGCTGGGGCAGCCAGGGCAACGCGGGGCTGATCATGGACAACCTGATTGCCGCGGGCAAAGCCCGTCCGTTCCTCATTGTGATGGCCAACAGCTATGTGCCCGGCGCGTTCGGTCCGGGCCGCGGACCGGCCGCTGCCGGCTCAACGAATGCTCCATTGGCTGGCGCCACCAACGCGCCGGCGGGCGGACGCGGTCCCGGGGGACGCATGTTCGATTTCAGCGCTTTCTCCAAGGTCCTCCTTGACGACCTGATCCCCTTCGTGGATGCCACTTTCCGCACGCTCCCGGATCAACCGAACCGCGCGATGGCCGGTCTTTCGATGGGCGGCATGCAGACGCGCTCGATCACACTGGCCCACCTCGACAAGTTCTCCCACATCGGCGTGTTCAGCGGCGGCAGCATCGCCGTGTCAAACATCACCGACCTGGCGGCGTTCAAGGAGAAGGTCAAACTCGTGTTCGTCAGCTATGGGAGCCGCGAGCTGGGGAGCGACCTCGCCAACCGCGGGGGCGATCCCAGGGCAAATACCGAGGCGCTCAAAGCGGCAGGCATCAACGCACACTTTTATGTCTCTCCCGACACCGGGCATGAGTGGCAATCCTGGCGGCGCAGCCTGTATCAGTTCGCGCCGCTGCTATTCATTGAACCAAACAGATGACCGACGGTTCAGAATCCCGTTGCTGGCCCTCGCCCGGCGGACGTGGGCGTCCACGGGCGGCTCCACTGCCCGGGCCACGGCCACCATCCCGGTAGCCCTCCAACTTCCCACGCGCCCGAAACCCGCAAACCCTGTTGGGGAGGCGACGTCCCGTCGCCGTGGCCTCCACTCGCAACCCAAAACTTTTTCTGGGACGAGACGTCCCAGCCCCCCATCCAGACCCTCAATGACTTCGGGGGGGGTGGAGACGTCTCGTCTCCACACCTCCCACGCCTTCGAAACCAACACCACCTGGAACGGGACGTCCCAGCCCCCATCCAGACCCGCAATGACTTCGGGGGTGGAGACGTCTCGTCTCAACACCTCCCACGCGCTCGCAACGCCCGTCATCAGTTCGGCACTTCCCTCCTCGCCCATTCCCCAAGCCGTCTTCAAAACCCTGAAAGGGTTTCAGACAGTAGCCGGGGGTAAGGCCGTTAGGCCGCCACCCCCGGTCCCCCGCCCCCAAAACGTCCAGCCCCCTCCGCTTGCGGAGGGGGTTGGGGGTGGTGGCATCCCAGAGTCTTCGCAAGCCGTGAGTTCCGATGAATCGCGACGTTCCGCGATACCACGGCGTCGCAAGAAAGCTCACGCGGGAGCCTCCCCCGGGCGAGGGGAGTCTGTGCAAGCCGAGCTGCAGACCGGCCCAGTTCTGCGTCCTTCAGCGTGGTCTGCGGGCCTGCGCTTCCTACCGCGAAGGCCGAAGGTCGAGGTGCGGCGCGCAGAGCCAAGGAGGGCGCCCTCCGCGTGACCGAGTAAAGAAGTGACCAGGGATTTCACGGATGGGAGAGGCCGCACAGGGCTCTCGGTGGCGGGGCGAAGTCGCCCGCCCGGTTCTGCGTCGTTCTGCGTGGTCTGCGGGCCCCTCCGTCGAACCGCCGAGACACAAAGGGCCACAGAGCTCCGGCATGGCACGCCAGGCCATTTCCGCCCCCACGCCCGACTTCAGCCGGCCCTGCGGGACTTGTCGGTCTGACGGACTGAAACCGAACCCCGGCGTTGAAATGGCGGGCTGTTATTGTGGGTTGTCTCTCCGGGACCGGGAGGGACGCGCAGAATTGTGCCCTCAGTGCCGTGGCGCCCGTTGCCTGAGATTGCCCTCGGGATGGGTTTGCCCAAACCCGGCTTGATTCGGGTGGGGAGCAATTGGATAGTATGGCGGCATTGCGCATGAAGTTACGGACCTTTGGCCTGGTTGTTGGGGTGTTGACGGTGTGGCTCCTGCCCGGGCCGGGGACCGGCCGGGCGGGCGAGTCTCCCTTCCTTTACGGCATTCATGACCACGAACCGGCGCCAACGGAGTTTCTGGACCGGGTCAAGGCCGGGACGGGCGGGGGCGGGGGCTGGGTCACGGCCACCGTGGCGGTGGGGGCGGACCCCAACGATCTCTCGGGGGCGGATTTCAGTTCACTGGCCAGCGCCGGGCATACGGTGATCTGCCGCATCAACTACGGCTATTTTCCGGACGGCACGATCCCGGTGGCTTCGAAGTGGGACGATTTTGCGATTCGCTGCCGGAATTTCGTGGCCCACTCGAGCGGATGCAGTCTCTGGCTGATTGGGAATGAGAGCAATCTGAACGTCGAGTGGCCGCTGGACCCCGCGAATCAGCGGTTCAACTACCTTTCGCCGCAGGATTACGCGGTCTGTTTCCGGAAGGTGTACGACGCCATCAAATCCGTTCGGCCCAACGACAAGGTCATGCCCCAAGCGCTGGCCCCGTGGGGCGGTCCTTACGGCGGCACGGCCAACCTCAACGGCAGCGGCCACCCGGCCGATGGGATGCCGCTGAACTGGGTGCAATACCTCAACCAGATGCTCACCGCCATTCAGGCGACGGGTCCGCTGGATGGCATTCCGCTGCATATTGGGTCGCGCGGCTATACCTATGCGGACATCCACAGCACCAACCGGGTCAACGCCGGCGGCCAAAACCTGTATTTCAGTTTCTATGTGTACAAGGACTGGATTGATTACGGCATCCCTCCTTCCCTGTATCATCTGCCCCTGTATGTGACCGAATGCAACGGCCTGTATTATTGGAAAGGCGGCGGTCCACCGGGAGAAGACCCGACGCGGCACTATGAGCCGGGCTGGGTGCAGGAGATTCTCGCCGAGTTCAACCGCCACAACCAATCCGCCGCGACCAGCGGCCGGCCCATTTTTCGTTGCGTCAACTTTTACCGCTGGTGCGGTTACTGTGACGGGTGGAACATAGACGGGGCCAGCAACCCGTACAAGGGGCAGATTCTGAGCGACCTCGACGCGGCGGTGGCGAAGCAGTATCGCTGGCCCACGAACCAGACGGCGACCAATCCCCCGCCCGCCCCCACCGGCCTCACAGCCACGGTTGGCAGCGGAAAAGTAACGCTTAATTGGAATCCGGCGCCTTTGGCGAGCAGTTACCGGGTGAAACGTTCGACGGTCAACGGGGGACCCTATGCCGTGATCGCCAGCAACGTGGTCAGTGCGTTTTGGAATGACCAGGTCTTCACCCCCGGCGTCACCTACTACTACCGCGTCTCGGCGGTGAACGCGGCCGGGGAGAGCCCGGATTCGGCCCAGGTGAGCGCCACGCCGACGAATGTGCTGCCGGATGTGGTCGTGACGTCGGTGAGCTGGACCCCGGCAGTGCCCGGGCCGGGGAGCAACGTGGTTTTTCGCGCAACAGTGAGGAACCAAGGCGGCGGGCCGACGCCGGCGGGGGTGACCCTGGGGGTGGGTTTCAGTGTGGACGGCGGGCTGGTGAGCTGGGCCGGCGGCTACGCGTCGGCGCTGCCGGCAGGCGGGTCGGTCACGCTGAGCGCCGATGGCGGGCCGGCCGGGGTCAATTACTGGGCCGCCACGACCGGGGCGCACACGGTCGTCGCGCACGTGGATGACATCAACCGGTTTGCCGAGGCGAATGAGGACAACAACGTGAGCGTGACGAACCTGACCGTTTACGCGCCGCGGTATGGGGTTAATTGCGGCGGGGCGGCCGCGGGGGCGTTTTCGGCCGATGCGTATTGGTCGGGCAGCGCCAACACCTATTCGGTGTCCGATTTCATCGAGACGGCGTTGGTTTCCAATGCGGCGCCCCAAGCAGTGTATCAGACCGAAAGGTGGGGGGATTCGACGTACACGTTCAGCGCCCTGGTGCCCGGAACGACCTGCCGCCTGCGGTTGCATTGGGCCGAAATTTCACCGTCAGTCAGCGGCATCGGGGGGCGGCGATTCCACGTCCGGATCAACGGGACGCAAGTCCTGACCAACTTTGACATTGTGGCGGCGGCGGGGGGGAAGTTCAGAGCGGTGGCCCGGGATTTCGAGGCGGGGGTGAACGCGTCCTGCCGGATCACGGTGGACTTCCTCAAGGGGGCCGCCAACGAGGCCAAGATCGGCGGGATTGAACTCGAGCCGGTGGTGCCGCCGCCGACGATCACCGGGGCGGAGGTGGTGAACGGGAGCCTCGTGCTCCGTTGGCAGACCTACCCGGGGAAAACCTACCGCCTCCAGTATCGTTCGAACCTGGAGGATGCCGGCTGGTTGAACTGGGGCGGCGACCTCCTGGCCGTTGGAACAAATCTATCGGTGACCAACGCGGTCGGAAGCGTTCCGCGGCGTTTTTGCCGCATTCTGCGGGTGAACTGAGGCGGGGCCCCGGACACCGCGGCCGGTTTATTTGGCCATGACGACTTCGATGGTCTCCTCTTTGCGGTGCGGTTGGTCCTCGGCGACGACAGCCTCCGGGACCGGCGCGGGCGTTTCGAGCGAAGTGGCGCGGGGATCGGTTGCGGCCGTGTCCGCCTTGTGGAACTTGACGCTGACGATCTTGCTGACGCCCTGCTCCTGCATCGTGACACCGTAGAGCACGTCGGCCATGCCGATGGTGCGCTTGTTGTGGGTGATGATGATGAACTGCGATTGTTCCAGGAACCGCTGGAGCACTTTGATGAAGCGGTTGATGTTCGATTCGTCCAGCGGCGCGTCCAACTCGTCCAGCACGCAGAAGGGGCTGGGTTTGACCTGGTAAATCGAGAACAGCAAGGCCACGGCGGTCATGGTTTGTTCGCCGCCCGAGAGGAGGGAGATGGTCTGGAGCTGCTTGCCCGGCGGCCGCGCGACAATGTCAATGCCGCTTTCGAGCAGGTCATTTTCGTCCATCAGCACGAGGTCGGCTCTGCCGCCCCCGAAGACCTCGGTGAACATGAGGCGGAAGTTTTCGCGAACCTGCTCGAAGGTGGTGCGGAACATCTCGCGCGTCTGGGTGTTGATGCGGTTGATGACCTCGAGGAGCTGCGCCTTGGCCTGAACCAGGTCCTCATGCTGCTTGCTGAGAAACTGGTAACGCTGCTCGGTTTCCTCGTATTCCTCGATGGCCACCAGGTTCACCGGCCCCATTTCGTCGAGCCGCTGCTGCAACACGTCCACCTGCTGCGCGACCGCCGTCCAGTCCGTCCCGGCGCCGGACGCGGCCATTTCCTCGGGACTCAGGACATGCACCTTGGCCGGGCCTTCGTCGGCGAACGTGATGGTGATGCATTCGCTGCGGACGTCGTCGAGGTTGACATGGTATTTCTGCTGAATGCGCTCGCGGAGGTTTTGCACGCCCATGTTTTTCTGGGCGAGCTCGACCTCGAGCGTGCCGCGGTGCGCCTGGGCTTCCGCCAGCTTGCGGCGCTGCTCGCGGAGGGATTCCTCGCGCTGGCTGATGTCCGCCTCCTGGGTCTGCTTCTGCGCCAGCAAGGCGGCGGTCTGGGCATTGACCTGCTCGCGTTCGTGCTGGAGCGTTTCGATCCGGGCGCGGGATTGTTGGATCTCCGCCTCGGCCTGCTCTTTGCGGGCGAGGAAGGAGGCGACCTCGCCGCGGCGCTGCTCGATGACCTGGGTGAGTTCGCGCACGCGCTGGTCGAGGGTCTGGCGCTGCTGGCGGCTGGCGGCCAGCATCTGCTCCTCGGTGGCCAGGGCGACCTTGCACTCGGTGAGGCCGGTCGTGGCCTGGTCCCGGCGCAGCCGCAGCGTCTCCAAAGTTGAATTCAGCCCGGCCACGCGAGCCTGACAGGCCTGTTCGCGGGCCTCGAGTTCGCCCGCGCGGGTCTGCAGGGCCTGGCGCTTTTCGAGGCCCTCCTGCTGCTGCTCGGCGAGGCTTTGCACCTCGAAAACCACGGTGTCAATCTTCTGATGCAGCAGGCGGCGGGAATTCTCGAGGGCGTTAAACTCGCCCTGGTGGGTGGCGATGGCCACCTCGCGCGCCCGCAGCTCCGTTTGGGCCTGCTGGAGGCTGGCCTGCAGTTCGGTTTGCTCGCTTTGCAGGGCGCCCTTCCGCCGGCTCGCCTCGGCCACCCGTTCCTGCAAGGCCGCCAGGGCGGACTCCAGCTCGGCAATCTGGTTTTTCCGGCCGAGAATCGAGGCGGCTTTTCCCGCGCCGTTGCCGCGATTGTCGCCGCCGGTAAAAATGCCGGGGCGGCTCAGCACCGCGCCGTCCAGGGTCACAAAGTGGAACGCGCCGCCGCTTTCGAGCCAGGCCTGGCTGGCCGCCTCGAGGTCACGGACAATCCGCGTCTCGCCCAGCAGCCGCTCGACCAAGGGGCGGACCGAAACGTCGCTTTGGACGACGGCCAGCGCGGGGAGCGGCACGCCGTTCAATTCCGGCGCCGGCACGGCGGCCGAAGCAGCCGGTTCGGCGGCGGCCGGGGCGTCGGGGTCCGGGCCGCTGCCGTGCCCGTTGCGGACGAAGGCCAGAGGAGCGATGCTCGCCCGCCCTTTCCGCTTCAAAGCCAGGTCCGCCAGAATCTCGCGGGCTGATTCCGGCTGCTCGGTCAAGACCAACTGCAAATGATGCCCCAGGGCGGTTTCGATGGCCGTGACATACGGGTCCGGCACGCGAATCCGATCCGCCAGCGAGCCGAGCACATGTTGGGATTGTTTCAAGGCGGCCAGCGAACCTTCGCTAAAACCTTCGTGACCGGCGTCGAGCTGTTGGATGACGCTCAACTGGGACCGTTTCCCGGCCTGCTCCCGCAACAGGGCATCCAGCTCCGCGCCCGCCTGCGCCAGCTCATCCTGGAGCGCGCGCAATCGGGCCTGCCGCTGCTCGACGCTCCCCCGCTGGGTCTGGGCATGAAGTTTTTCCGCTTCGACGCTGGCCGCAAACTCCTGCAGCCGCGCTTCCAGGCGCGTTCGCTCCTCCTCGAGTTGAATTTTCTCGGCCGAGAGTTTTTCGAGCCGGACCACATTGCCTTGCTTCTGGAGGTCCAGCGCGGTGATTTCGTTGCGCACCCGGGACAAATCCTGCGCCGCGGCGAAGGCCTCCGCCTGGGCCTGGCGCAACGCCTCCTGCGCGCGGCGCAACTCGTCCTCGACCTGCCGCAGGCCCTGCTGTTTCTCCTCGAGGGCCTGGCGATGCCGCGCCACGGAACTCTGCGCGTTTTCCAGGTTGGCCGTCACCGCGGCCAGTTCCTGCCGCGCGATTTCGCGCCGTTCCTCGGCCTGGGTGATGTCGGCCAGCGCCTGCGTGTTCTGCGAGGCCAGTTCTTTGAGCCGTTCCTCGTTGAACTGGATGCGGCTCTCGAGGCGGTCCATCTCGCCTTTCAGCTCCATGCCCTGTTGCTGCCGGGCGGCGATGTCGTGCTCGAGCTCCGACAACCGGTCGCGCAGTTGGGTAATCTGGTCTTCGGATTGGAGCACGGCGGCGGAGCAGCTTTCAATCTCGGTCCGCAGTTGTTCGGCGGCGGCCTGCCGCTCCTGGATTTCCGCCTGCAAGACGTCGAACTGGTGCCGGGCCAACTGGGTGTCCAAGTGCTGCAGCTCCGCGGCCAATTGCTTGTAGCGCCGGGCCTTGCCCGCCTGCCGCTGCAGCGATCCGATCTGCCGCTTCACCTCCCGCACCAAGTCCGCCACCCGCAGGAGGTTCTGCTCGGTGTATTCCAGCTTGCGGAGAGCCTCTTTCTTCTGGGCCTTGTACTTGGTGATCCCCGCCGCTTCTTCGAAGATCATCCGCCGGTCTTCGGGTTTGCTCGAGAGAATCTGCGTGATGTTGCCTTGGGCCATGATGCTGTAGCTGGTCCGGCCCACGCCCGTGCCCATGAACAACTGCTGAATGTCCTTCAAGCGGCAGGGAGTCTTGTTGATGAAATACTCGCTGCCGCCGTCCCGGAACACCCGCCGGGTAATCGTAACCTCATTGTAGGCAATTTCCACACCTGCGGCGGAGAGGTGTTCGGTGTCCATACCACCGATTGTGAGGGACACCTCAGCCATCCCCAATGGCTTGCGGCCGTCCGTCCCGTTGAAGATGACATCGGCCATCTCGCCCCCGCGAAGCGCCTTGGCCGATTGCTCGCCCAGTACCCAACGGATTGCGTCGGACACGTTCGACTTGCCACACCCATTGGGGCCGACGATGGCCGTCACCCCCGGTTGAAAATTCAGGGTCGTCTTGTCCGCAAAGGATTTAAATCCCAGGACAGTTAAACTCTTCAGATGCATGACTGGTTCAAGACAATCAAAGCCGTCCGTACGTGTAAAGCGCAAAACCACAATATACAGGACAGGCCATTTCCCGCGGCACAACTAATGGGTGAGGAACCGAGATGTGACCGTGCCGCTAAGCGTCTTTATCTATTGCTAATCGCTTTCTGTCTTGCCTTTAATTAAGCATGTTCAAGCCACCTTTCAAGCGCTTTTTTCATCCCCTCGCCGAATTCAACAGCCTGGCCGGACGTCTCATGGAACATCGTATGTGCACCTCGGCATTTCAGCCCCCCCGTTCGTCCTGGGGTTTCAGAGCTCCATCAATCACACAAGTACTTGTGCTTTCGGCATTTGCGACGCTTTGGTGTTTGGGAGTAAACGCTGCTTCCTATGTTCCAAGTGTGACGCGTCCGCCGGCGCCTTCGCGCGAATACCGCGCAGCTTGGGTGGCGACGGTGGGGAACATAGACTGGCCGTCGAGCAACCGTCTCAGCGTGGCGGCACAGAAAGCGGAACTGACAGCGATTTTGGATCGTGCCGCCAAGCTCAAGCTCAACGCGATCATTTTCCAGGTGCGGCCGGGCTGTGACGCCCTTTATGCCTCGACGATTGAACCGTGGTCGGAATACCTGACCGGAGAAATGGGAAAGGCGCCGGAGCCTTTTTATGATCCGCTGGCGTTTGCGATAGACGAAGCGCACAAGCGGGGACTGGAGCTGCATGCGTGGTTCAATCCCTACCGGGCGCGGCACGCGTCGGCCCAATCCCCCGTCTCGCCCAACCATGTTTCCAAGACCCGGCCGAGTCTGGTGCGGGAGTATGGCCGTTACCTGTGGCTGGACCCGGGCGAGAAGGCGGTGCAGGACTACTCGTTAAGCGTGGTGATGGACGTGGTGAGGCGATACGACGTGGACGGGGTGCATTTTGATGATTACTTTTATCCGTACAAGGAGCGCGGGCGGGACGGCAAGGAACTGGACTTTCCGGATGACGCCAGTTGGGAGCGTTACGGAAAAAACAGCGGGTTTAGCCGCGACGATTGGCGCCGGGAGAATGTGAACCGGTTCATCGAGCGGGTGTATTCCTCGGTGAAGTCGGCCAAGCCGTGGGTCAAGTTCGGGGTGAGCCCCTTTGGCATCTGGCGGCCGGGCAATCCGCCGCAGATCAAAGGTTTTGACGCCTATGCGAGTCTGTACGCGGACGCGCGGAAATGGTTGGAAAAGGGGTGGGTGGACTATTTTGCCCCGCAGCTCTACTGGGCCATCGAGCCGCCGGAGCAGAGTTACCCGGTGCTGTTGAAATGGTGGGCGCAGCAAAACGCCCGGCACCGCCACCTGGTGCCCGGCCTGAATTCGACCCAGACGCGCCGGCGCTGGCAGCCGGAGGAAATCCTGAATCAAATTCGGATCACGCGAAAACAGCCCGGCGCGAGCGGGCACATCCACTGGAATATGTCAAGTTTGCTTGGGGCCAGCCGGCTGGCCGACGCCCTCGCGAAGGAAGTTTACGCTCAACCCGCCCTGATTCCGGCCGCTCCCTGGCTGGACCAGACCCCTCCCGGCAAGCCCCGGCTTGGCATCAACTCCGCCGCGTCCCGCGTCTCGTGGGAAAGCTCGGGAAGCGAGCCAGCCGCCCTCTGGCTTCTTCAGACGCGGGACGGTTCCCGGTGGAGCGCCCGGGTGCTTCCCGGCTCGAGCCGGTGGGCCGAGCTGGATCCCAAAGCGCCGTCGGCCGTTGCGCTTTCCGCGGTTGACCGTTACGGCAATTTGAGCTCGCCCGCCGTGCTGGAGCGGCGGGACAAATAGCGGTAGAGATGGACGTCCCACGGACCGAAGGTGTCCGTGAACCGGCCGTCGGTGGCGGTGAGCGTTCGGTTTTCATCCAGGACTTCGACGCTGTTTCCCGCCATGTCCTTGACGTCGAAGGTGGCCTCGGAGCGGCCCTCGCGCATGGCGACGGCGAAGAGGTAGCCGTGCCTGGCGTCGCGTTTGGCCATCACAGCCACGGGAATGTCCGGATTCGCCGGGCGGACGGTGGCCACGTCCTGAAGGGTGGGAGAGTTTAGAACCGGAGCCAGGCGTGTAATCTGGCGGTTCAACGCCGTAACGGCGGCGAGCATTTCGGGGTCATCCAGCAACGCCGCCTCCCGGAAACGGGGTTTGAACTGGTGGACGAAATAGATCAGGCCTTGGGAGCCGTGGATGAGGGCCATCCAGGCCTCGCAGCGAACCTGGTGCGGCGTCGCTTTTTTGTCCGGGTTGCTGATGTGGGTGCATTCGAGGCAGTTCCAAACCGGTTTTCGACCACCGGTCCACTTGACGAGGCGCTCGACGCCATAAGGCACCAACCACAGCTTCCCGGCGACCTCCGCCCGCTCATGCACGACAGGGTAGATATCGAAGGAAACGATGTCGCAGCCTTCGATATACTGGGGATAGTCTTCCGGGTGGCGGGTGCGGGTACCGCGGCCATAGTAGCCGTCCCAGGCGACCCCCTGGCCCAGGTTAAGCAGCACCGGCCGGGAGGGGTCGGCTTTCCGCAGCCGATGATAATCCGCCACGATTGTCGCGGGTGGGATGGGAGGCCCCCAGCCCTTGCCCTGGCCGAGAGACTGGGCATTGTCCGGCTCGTCGCCATGCATCCAGCCGATGATCAGCGGGTCGTCCAGGTGTTCCAGACCCACGTCGTTCTGGTCGCAGATCACCGGCATGTCCGCCTCCTTCAGCAGCCGAAGTTGCTCCGGGGTTGGACCTTTCCAGAGGCCGACATAGCAGTTGATCCCAGCGGCTTTGTAACGGGCGGCGTTGGCCGGAGACTGCAGCCACACGGCCAGCGGGAAGAATGCGGGGTCGGACCAGGGTTTTCTCGACCGCCAGGCGATTGAAGTCGAATCGCTGCCCATGACGGCGGCCGCGCTGAGGAGCAAGAAAAGCAAGGTTCTCACCAGGCCAGTTTGATATGGAGGCGGCCTGATCGGCGACAAAAAAGCACGGCGGGGCCGCTCCTTGGACGGCGGCTGGCAACGGGCGAACGCCGGTGCGGAGGCCGCAACGAGGAAATTGCGAAATGAGCTTGGAGTTCCTTGAACCGGCCACTACTCTCCGCGCCCGATGTTGAATCTGAGCTCGTTAAACCCGCAGCAACGGCAGGCCGTGGAGACCCTCCGCGGCCCGGTTCTCATTCTGGCCGGCGCGGGGACGGGCAAAACGCGAGTCATCACCTACCGCATTGCGCACATGATTGAGCGGGGGATTGCGCCCGGCAACATCCTGGGAGTGACCTTTACCAACAAGGCCGCCCGGGAGATGCAGGAACGGGTGCGGCAGCTCCTCCCGAGGAAAGCGCTTGCCCGGCCTTCGGCGGGTCCTGGCGCCGGGGAGGGCCCGACGCAGCCCACGCTCTGCACGTTTCATTCGTTGTGCGTGCGGATTCTGCGCCAGCACATTGAAAAACTGGGTTACAAACGCAATTTTGTCATTTACGACGAATCGGAGCAGATCGGGGTGGTGAAAAAAATTCTGGCGAACCTCTCCGCCAAAGGCGAAAAAGCGGACCCGGCGGAGATTCTGGGACTGATCAGCCGCATCAAGAACGGCGGGGAGCGGGCCCAGTTCGGGGACGCGGGCGTCCGGGCGCTGGCGAATCATCTTCGGTCGCGGTATGAATCGGCGCTGCGGGCCTGCAACGCGGTGGACTTCGACGATCTCATTCTGCTGACGTTGCGGCTGTTCCAGGAGCATCCGCAGGCGCTGGAATCATGCCGGGCGACTTACCGCTACGTGATGGTGGACGAGTACCAGGATACCAACGCCGCCCAGTTCCAGCTCGTCCACGCCCTGACCTGCGAACACCGCAACCTCTGCGTCGTGGGGGATGATGACCAAAGCATTTATGGGTGGCGGGGGGCCGAAATCGCCAACCTGCTCGACATGGAAAAACACTATCCGGAAGTCAAAGTCATCAAGCTCGAGCAAAACTACCGGTCCACCACCACGATTCTAAACGCGGCCAACGCCGTCATCCGCCACAACGCCCGGCGCCGGGGCAAACAACTCTGGTCGCAAAAAGGGGCGGGAATGAAAATCACGCTGCACACCTACGAGACGGACGAAGCCGAGGCGCGGGGAATCACCGAGAAAATTGAAGCCGACCGCATGTTTCGGCGCATCCCCTGGTCGGACCAGGCGATTCTGTTCCGGACCAATGTCCAGTCGCGACCGCTCGAGACCGCCTTGCGGCAGGCGGGTATCCGTTACCACCTCATTGGCGGGCAAAGCTTTTTCGACCGGCGCGAGGTTCGCGATTTGCTCGCTTACCTCAAGGTTTTCCTGAATCCCAACGACGACATCAGCCTGCTGCGCATCGCCAACGTGCCGGCACGCGGGTTGAGTGACGCGACGATGGAACGGCTGCTCGGGGCCAGCCAGGAGCGCAAGTGCCCCGTCTTTGCCGTGATGAAAAATCCCGCCGTCACCGCCACGTTCCCCGCCCGCACCCGGCAAAGCCTTGAAAACTTCGTCCATTTCATTGAGCGGACCCGGGCGGCGCTGCAATCCGAGGCGCTGGCGCGGGACGCCCATGGTCTGCAAAAATGGGGTCACCATTGCCTGGACGAGATCGGCTACTTTGCGGAATTGCGGCGGTCGGAGAAGAACCCGGAGACGGCGGACAGCCGCATTCGCAACCTGACGGAACTGTTGAGCTCGCTCGATGGGGCTGAAGCGCCCCGGACAACGCCGGCGGAGCGGTTGCAGAGCTTCCTGGAAGAGATCACGCTGGACACCGAGCGGGAGGAAGAGGAGGAAAACGCCGGCAACGCCGTGACGTTGATCACCATGCACAGTTGCAAGGGACTGGAGTTTCCCCATGTCTCGATTGTCGGGCTAGAGGAGGGGCTGCTGCCGCATTCGCGCTCCAAGACCGAAGGGACTCTGGATGAGGAGCGCCGGCTGTTTTACGTCGCCATCACCCGCGCCATGCAGACGCTGACGATCAGTTACTGCACCGGGCGGAAGAAATACGGCCAGATCGTGCCGGCTCATCCCTCCTCGTTTCTCAAGGACCTCCCCGAGGACCTGGTCGAACACGCCGACGCCCAATCGCGCCAGCCGGTGCCGCCGGCGTCCGGCAAACAGCTTTTTGCGATGATGCGCGATTCGCTGGGCTGAGAGCCGGCGGCACGCTGCGCGCCGCGCTCTTTTGAGCACCGCGCCCTTGCCGCGGGGGGAATCCGCCTGCATGCTGGGTGGCATGAACGACCCGCGAGGGCAGTTTGATTTTGATGTGGTGATCATTGGCGCCGGCAGCGGCGGATACGCCGCGGCGCGCACCGCGGCCGGCGAGGGGCTCAAGACCGCCGTCATTGAGGGCGGCGAGGAGGTGGGCGGTCTGTGCATTCTGCGCGGCTGCATGCCCACCAAGGCGCTGCTCTACGCCGCCGAGGTGATGCACCTGACCCGTCACGCCGCCACCTGGGGCGTTCAGGCGGGGCCGGTGTCCTTCGATTTCAAGGCGGTCATGGCGCGCAAGGATTCTCTCATTCAGGACTTTGCCAGCTACCGCGTGCAGCAACTTAACCAAGGACGCTTCGAGTTCATCCGGGCCACGGCCACTTTTGTGGACCCGCACACGGTCGAGCTCAGCGGCGGCCGGCGGGTCACCGGCCGTCATTTCGTGGTTGCGACCGGCTCGCGGGTGGCCCCCAGTCCCCTGCCCCAGTTGGAGGCGCTGGAGTGCCTGACGAGCGACACCGCGCTGCGGCTGGAACGATTGCCGCGGTCGCTCATTGTGCTTGGCGGCGGCGCCGTCGCCCTCGAGTTCGCCCAGTTTTTCTCGCGCTTCGGCGTCGAGGTTACGCTGGTCCAGCGCAGCGCCCAGGTTCTGCGCGGATTCGACCCGGATGCCGCGCGGGTGATTGAGGACGTGTTTCGGCGCGAAGGCATCCGCGTCCATACCGGCACGCGGCTGCTGGATGCCCGGCGGCGGGGGAACCGCAAGGAAATCACCTTCGAGCACGAGGGCAGGACGGTGCGGGTCGAGGCCGAGGAAGTGTTCTTCGGTTTGGGGCGTGTTCCGAACGTCGCGGGGCTTGGTCTTGAGCGGGCCGGGGTCGCGTTGGAGCGCGGGCGCATTGTGACCAACGCGCGCATGCAGACCAGCGCGCCGCATATTTACGCCGCGGGAGATTGCACGGGGCTGCACGAAATCGTCCACATTGCCATCCAGCAGGGCGAAACCGCGGCGCACAACATCGCCCACCCGCAGAAGCCGCGGGAAATGGACTACCGGTTGCTGATTGAAGTGGTGTTCACCGAACCCCAAATCGCCTGCGTGGGGCTGACCGAACGCCAGGCGTCCGCAACCGGCCGGGCCTTCCTCAAGGCGAGCTACCCGTTCAACGACCATGGCAAGTCCCTGATCATGGAGGCGAAGGACGGGTTCGTGAAACTGCTGGCGGATCCGGTTTCGGGCGAAATCCTCGGCGGCTGCTGCGTCGGCCCGCAAGGGGGCGAACTCATCCATGAAATTGTCGCGGCCATGCACAAGCGCATGACCGCCGCGGAGCTGGCCACCCTGCCCCACTATCATCCCACCCTCGCTGAAATCTGGACCTACCCCGCCGAGGAAATTGCCGGGCAAATCGCTGCCACGGCCTGGGCAACGCCAAGCTGACAACCTCTCATGGCTCGCCGCCCCCAGCTTCCTCGCCGGGGGGGAGGAGCAGGACGGAGGGAACCGTCATCAAGAGTCCGGTGACCAACAGCCAGGCGGCGGCGTGCGGTGACCGGGCGTATTCCAGGAGCACTGTCGCCGCCAGGGCAACGAGGGTGAGGTTGGGGCAAAAGAGGAGATACACCGGCCCGGCGGCGCCGCTGGGCAGCCAGCGGCGATGCAGGATTTCGCGAAGTCCAAACAGCAAGCCCGCCGTGCCCAATGCCAGCAGGGCCGGCAACCCCCAGAGCATGGTCCATTTCAATTGCAGGCCGAGGGAGACGAAGAACAAAGGGATGAGGAAACGCCTGCTGATGGGGGCGAGGATGCTTTCCAGATTCATCCCGTGATGGCGGGTGCGGCTGAGGGTGAGGCCCAGCACAAAGGCGGTCTTGGCCGAGTCCAGGCCCAGGCGATTGCCCGCGGCGCAAACCGCCAGGATCAGGAGCGCCAGCCAGTGCAGACGCCAGTGAGTCGTCATGGTGAGGATGCGCTGAAAGCCCTGAGCCAGATGGACGGCAAACCGGGTAATGAGGTAAATCACCGCGACAATCCCCAGCAAGCGGAGGAGAATCCAGCCGGTCAGCCCCTGGCGGATGACGGCGGTACCCAAGGCCAGCGTCACGATCGAAAGCATCTCCAGCGCCACCATGATGTGCAGAACGCGCTCACGCACGCTCGGGGGCTGGAGGGGGAACACCTTCCAAGCGGAGTGCGCGATGCCCACCGAACAGCCCCCCAGCGCGGCGGCACCCAGGCAGGCCTGGACCGGTTCCAGCCCGGCTTGAAGCCCCAGCAGGATGGCCACGGGGAATTGGGCCGCCGCCCAGATGACCGCATAACGCAACGGCGGAAGAAACTCGCGAAAGGGGGGCAGGTCAATTTCCAGGCCCACTTCAAAGAGCAGCAACAGGAAGCCGACATAACCCGCCTGCTGCAACATGGTGGCCACCTCTTCGTTCACCATCGTTCCCAACAGAATCCCGAACAGAACGAAGATCGAATAGGCCAGCGCCGGCCGCCGGATTTTTCGGCAGAAATCCGGGACGGCCATGACCAGCAGCAGCAAGACAATGATGACTTCGATGTTATTCACCTGATCGCGGACGGCGCGAGATTGTAGGGGGCGCGAGCAGGCTCAAAAGCCTTTTCTTTGGTTTGGCGACGGCCGTGGAAAAGGGGGGCGGGAGGTCCCGGCCCCTCTTCGGCCCCCGGCAGGGACAAGGAGGATGGCGTGCCGACGGGAACCGTTTCGGGGACGAGAGAGGCCCCTGCGCCGGATTCGCAAAGCAAAGGGCGTCGGCCGCCGTCGCCTTGCCGGCCCGGCGCCAGACTGATAGATTGGCGCTGTCATGGCGTTTTCAGTTGTTTTTTTGGGTTCGGGAACCTCCCAAGGCGTGCCCATCATTGGGAAGGAGTACCCGGCCGCTTTTTTGGCCAATCCGAAGAATCATCGGACGCGGCCTTCGATTTACGTGGCGACGGAGGCGGTCAAGCTGGTGGTGGACACGACGCCGGAGTTCCGGCTGCAAGTGTTGCGCGAGGGGATTCGGTGGCTGGATGCCGTGCTGTTCACCCATTCGCATGCGGACCACATCATGGGGCTGGACGATTGCCGGCGGTTCTGCGATTTGCGCGGGGGCGCCCTGCCCGTCTATGCCAGCGCCGAGACCATGAAAGACCTCAGGCGGGTTTTCGCTTACGCGTTCCACGACGGTCCCTGGCCCAAGGGATACTTCATCCCCGACCCACGGATCGTCGAGGGGCCGTTTCGGATCGGGGACCTGGAGATTGTGCCGTTGCCGCTGCCCCACGGGCGAACGGTCACCAACGGCTACCTGTTCATCCAAAACCAGCACAAGCGCCTGGCGTATCTCAGCGACTGCAAGGCAGTGCCGCCTGACATCAGCGCGCAAATTCAAGGCGTGGAAATGGCGGTGCTCGATGCGCTGCGGCGGGAGCCGCACCCCACCCACATGTGTCTGGACGAAGCCCTGACCGCGGCCCGCCGGATTCAAGCCGGGCGCACCGTCTTTACCCATCTGACTCACGATTATGACCATGATATTGCCCAGGCCGAGCTGCCGCCGGGAGTCGAGCTGGCATTCGATGGTTTGCAGGTGCATCTGAACGGCAAGGTGTGAACCCCCGACTCCGCGCGACCTCAGGACCTATGATTCGGTATTTTGGCAGAACCCATAAAGCGGCCGTCATCCTCGTGTTTTTGACCGCGACGCATTTCCTGCGGGCGGGGGATTCGGGGGCCGAGGTGGTGGTGGTGTATAACAACCGTCTGGCTGAATCCAGGACCGTGGCGGCTTACTATGCCCAAAAGCGGCAGGTGCCCACCAATCAGGTCTTCGGCTTCGACCTTCCCACCAGCGAGGACATGAGCCGGGTGGATTTCCGGGAGCATCTGCAGAAGCCGCTGGCCAGGGCGCTGTCCACAAACAAGCTCTGGCGAATCGCCTCGCAGATTGTGCCCGCGACAAACAACCAGCCCGGCCGGGTCGAGTGGAAGGTGGTCGAGTCGAAAATCCGCTACGCGGTGTTGTGTTATGGCGTGCCGCTTCGAATCAACAGCGATCCGAACCTGAAGGAGCCCGGGACCGAGAATCTGCGCCCGGAGATGCGGCGCAACGAGGCGTGTGTGGAAAACGAGCTGGCCCTGCTTCCGCTGATCGAGCAAGACGTGCCGCTGGCCGGTCCGTTGCGCAACCCCGTTTACACCGCGACCAACCCGGCGGTGTTGCATCCGACCAACGGCGTGCTGCTGGTCAGCCGCCTGGACGGCCCCTCGGAGGCGGTCGCGCGGGGGCTGGTGGACAAGGCGCTGGAGGCCGAGACCTTTGGGCTGTGGGGCCGCGCGTATTTCGATTTGAGGAAGCCCACGGAAGAGGGCATGAAAGCGGGCGAGGAATGGATCAGCAACGCGGCGGAGATTTGCCGCCGCCTGGGTTTTGAGACGGTGGTGGAGGAGACGCCCAGCGTGTTTCAGCCGGGATTTCCGATGAGCCAGATTGCGTTTTACATGGGCTGGTACACGGAGAACGTGGCCGGCCCGCTGGCCCAGCCGGTGGTCGAGTTCAACCCGGGCGCTTTTGCCTACCATTTGCATTCGTACAGCGCGGCGAGCCTGCGCGCGACCAACCGGCATTGGGTGGGGCCGTTTTTGGACAAGGGGGTGACAATCACCATGGGCTCGGTCACGGAGCCCTACCTGGCCGGCACCCCCGACCTGGCGGTATTTGCCGCCCGGCTGATCTTCAACGGCTTTTCCTTCGGTGAAGCCGCTTATGCCTGCCAAAGCGTGTTATCGTGGCAAACGACGGTTGTCGGGGACCCGCTTTACCGCCCCTTCGGCAAAAGCCCGGAACAGCTTCACGACGAGCTTCAGCTCCAGAACAGTCCGTGGCTCGAGTGGTCCTTCCTGAGGTTGCTGAATCTGAATCTGGTCAATTCCAAGCCGGTGGGCGACTGTGTCGCCTTGCTGGAGCAACTGGACCTCACCCGCAAAAGCGCGGTGTTGTCCGAGAAGCTTGCCGACCTGTACCAGACTCAGGGCAAGCCCTCGTCAGCCGTGCACACGCTGTCCCAAGCGCTCAAACTGAAACCTTCGCCGCAGCAGGCGATTCGCCTTCGTTTGAAGCTGGGCGAGGGTCTGGCGGCGCTGAACCGGCCCGCCGAGGCCTACGAGGTTTACCGGGAGTTTCTGCAAAGCGAGCCGGCCTACCCCGACAAAGCCGCGATCTACCGCAAGCTGATTCCGCTGGCGCAGGCGTTGGACAAGAAGGAGGAAGCTGAAAAATACGAGCTGGAACTGATCAGGCTCACGGCTCCGGCCCGGCAATAAGGCGGGTCAAAGGTTCTCCGGCTGCATCATCAGGCCGGCGACCCGGGCCAGGAGCCGGCCTGCCGCGCCACCATCCAACACGCGGTGGTCAAAACTCAGGGTCAGGTTCGCTTCCATCACCGGCACGAACCGTTGCTGCGTTTCGTCCCAGCTTGGCGCGCGGCGCGCGGCGCCCATGCCCAGGACCAACGTTTGTTCCGGGAGGGGGATGGGGGTGGCCCAAGTCAGGCCGAAGGTGCCGAAGTTGGTCACGGTGGCGATGGAGCCGCCCACCGCCTCGGCGGGGAGTTTACGCTGGTGGGCCAGTTCGATCAACTGATTGTAGGGCTCGACCAAGTCGCGCAGCGGCCGTTTGTCCGCGTTGCGGATGACGGGCACGAGGACCCCTTCGGTGGCCTCGACGGCAAACCCCACGTCAATGGACGAAGGATGGACGATTTGATTGCCGATCAAGCGGCCGGCGGGGGCGCTGTTTTCGGCCAGCGCGAGCGCCAGGGCGCGCAGCGCATAGAGGGCGGGGCCCGGTTTCGGATCACACTGTTTGCGGTGGGCCAGGAGGGCGTCAAAACAGACCGGCAATGCCACGGTCGCCAGCGGCCGGGTCCAGCTTCGCCGCATGGCATCGGCCACCGCCACGCGCATGGAGGAGGCCTGGCTTCGGCGGTGTTGCTCGAGTTGGGCGACGAAGCGCTCGAAATCCTTGATGGTCACCCGGCCGGCAGCGCCACTGCCCGGCACGCCCGCCAGGTCGGCGGCATGCAATCCCAATTCGATCATGCGGGCCTTCAGCCGCGGGGACATATACCCCGCGCCGGCCGCATTCGCGGGAACCGGCAGTCCTCGAACGGTGGGCTGCACTTTGCGCGGCGCGGGGGCGGCCGGTTCCGCGGGGGCGGCACTGTCGGAGGCGACGTCAGCCGGCACGGTGGGCGCCGCCGGTGTGTCCAGCCCCAGGCGGGCCGCATCCTCGGTTGTGGCGGCGAGATACCCCAAGACCGCGCCGACGGGATAACTTTGTCCAATCTCGGCCAGCAGCTTTTCGACCCGGCCCGGGCAGGGGGAGGCCACATTCATGGTGGCTTTGTTCGTCTCGACTTCGATGAGGTCCTGGTCGGTTTTGACTGCATCGCCGGGTTGAACGAGGAAACTGACGATGGTGGCTTCGGCGATGGACTCGCCCAACTGCGGCATGATGATGGGGATCGAGGGCATGACTAAAGTTGCAGCAGATTGCGGGCAGCGATGGCGATGCTGTGAGCGGTGGGCCGATGAACTGCCCAGAGATTGGGGTGGTAAGGCACCGGCGTGTCCTTGGCATTGAGTCGTTGCGGAGGCGCATCCAGCAAACCAAAGCCTTCGCTGGCGACCCGGGCGATGACCTCAGCGGTGACGCCGCCCCACGGCCAGGCCTCGCCGACGGCGAGCAGGCGGCCGGTGCGGGCAACGGAGGCCATGACGGTATCGGTATCCAGCGGCTTGACCGAGCGCAAATCCACCACCTCGAGCTCGAAACCCTCCAGCGCCAGTTCCTCCGCCACCGCCAGCGCCTCGTGGACCATGGCGCTATAGGTGACAAGGGTCAGGTCCCGCCCCGTGCGCGCGATGCGGGCCTTGCCCACGGGCATGGCCTCGGTGGGCAGGGCCTCGGCTTTCAAGTGGTAGTAGAGGTATTTGTGCTCGCAGAAGATGACCGGGTCATCAATGGCAACGGCCTCGAGCAGCATGCTGTAGGCATCCTCGACGGTGGCGGGGGTGAGCACCACCAGGCCCGGGTAGTGAGCATAGACGGCCTCGAGACTCTGGCTGTGGAAGGGGCCGCTGCCGGAGGTGCCCCCGCCTGGCAACCGCACGGTGATGGGGCAAGGCACCCTGGTGCGCCAATGCAACGTCGCGGCCTGGTTCACAATCTGGTTGAAGGCCACGGTCGAAAAGTCCGCGAACTGCAACTCGATGATGGGGCGCATGCCCGAAATCGCGGCCCCGACGGCCAGACCCAGCATGGCGTCCTCGCTAATCGGCGAGTCAATTACGCGCCCGGGGAACTCCTGAGCCAGGTTTTTGGTTGCTTTGAACGCGCCGCCGAAGGCGCCCACATCCTGGCCGTAGATGAAAACCCGCGGGTCTTCAGCCAGGGCCCGCGCCTGCGCCTCACGGATGGCCTCGAGGTAAGTGATGCTCACCGGTGTTTCCTAGGAGTAAGTGTGACCCTCAGCCAGATGCCGGGAGGCCAGGGCGCACCAATCTTCGCGGTAAGGGTCGGGGCCGGGCTCGCGCTGCACCTGGGCCACCGCCGCCTCCACAAGCTGCACCATTTCACTGCGCCACGACGCCAGGCCGGCGGCGTCCGCCCAGCCTCTTCGCAACAGCTCGGCTTCCGCGACTTTCAGGCAATCCCGCCCCAGGGGAGAGCTCTTCAAGCGCGGGTCCACATAGCCGGCGTCGTCGTGTTCACCATGGCCGCACAGGCGCAACAACTCCGCCACCACCATTTGGGGTCCGGCACCGGAGCGGGCCTGCTGAACCGCGTGGCCGACGACCGACAGACACGCGCCCAGGTCGGTTCCATCCACCTCGTGGCCCGCCATCCCGTAACCGGCGGCTTTTTCGACCAGGGACCGGCAGGCGAACTGGCGCGAAGTCGGCGTCGAGTAGGCGTACTGGTTGTTGGCGATGACCACGACGAGCGGCAGGCGTTCCACGGCAGCTTGATTGAGGGCCTCGTGAAAGGCGCCGGTCGAGGTCGCCCCGTCCCCGATGCAGGCCGCCCCGACGGTCTGCCCGACCTTTTGAAAGCGATGGGCCAGCAACACCCCGTTCACCACCGAAATCATGGCGCCCAAATGACTGATCATGGGGAGCAAACCCGCCTGCGGGTGGCCGCGATGAACATTTCCGTCCCGGCCCCGCATCGGCCCCAAGGCGGACCCCAGATAGGTGCGCACCGCGTCCAGAACGGTTTCTCCGAAGGCCAGCCGGCCCGCCGCGTCCCGGATGAGCGGCGCGAACACGTCGCCTTTCCGCAGCGCCAATCCCACCGCCACACTGAGCGCTTCCTGTCCGCGCCCCAGAAACACGCCTCCATGAATCTTGCCCATGCGGTACAGGCTGGCGTATTTGTCGTCCAGCACTCTCGCAAGCAGCATATAGCGGTACGCCTTAACGTACTCGTCCCGAATCGCAGAAACCTTGTCAACCGTCTCCGGGTTGAGCAGAGCTTGAGCCATGGGCAGAATTTATCCGTGCGACCGCCGGCTCGGCAATGATTCTTTGCAGACCGTCCCGCGGCGCCAGCCGTAGCAACCGGCTTTTCGACGTCTTGATGTGGCGGGGTGTCTCCGAGAAAGGAGTGTCTCAAATCAAGACACTCCGCTCCCCAAGACTTGGGGAAAAAGGGTGCCTATCCTGCACGGGGCGGGCTGTGGCGCGAAGAATTTTGCATCTCCCGTGTTTTAAGTTGGAGTTGGTGCCGAAAGTGCTTCCAAGCCCCTGACCTTTAGTCGAGTCCATGACACAGAGCAGCAGAGTCGCCCGAGTGATACCGCCATGAGTTCCGCGGAATTCAATGTTTTGCTGGTTGAAGACGACCCGCAGATGCATGAGGTCCTCGCTGAAATCCTGCGGGAGGACCACGTGTGCCTTCACGGTGTTCGAGAGGGAGTCCAGGCCACGGAGGCGGTAATCCGAACCCGCAGTGACTTGGTGCTGCTGGACCTCGGTCTGCCGGATATGAACGGGTTCGAGGTCCTGACGCAGATCAAAGCCCGGCCTGAAGTGCAGCACGTGCCGGTTATCGTCCTGACTGCCTGGAACAGTCCAAGCGACAAATTGCGGGGTTTCGAGCTGGGCGCAGCGGATTACCTCACCAAGCCATTCGACGCGGCGGAGCTTCGCGCCCGGGTGCGGGCGGCGTTGAAGACGAAACGGTTGCAGGACGACTTGACCCAGGCCAACCGGGAGCTGCTGGCCGCCCGGGTTGCGGCGGAAGCCTCGGCCCGCGCGAAATCCGATTTCCTGGCGAGCATGAGTCATGAAATCCGCACGCCGATGAACGGGATTATCGCCATGGCCGGTCTATTGCGGGAAACGCCCTTGAACAACGAGCAGCAGGGGTATGTGGAAACCATCTACTCGAGCAGTGAATCCCTCCTGACCATCGTGAACGACATCCTGGATTACTCGCGGATCGAATCCGGCCGCCTGGAACTGGAGCAGGCGCCCTTTGACCTGCGCACGTGTGTTGAGGAGGCGCTTGACCTTTTGGGCGCGCGAGCCGCCGAGAAGAAGCTGGACCTGGCTTACGAAATCGAAAGCGGCATCCCGGCATGCGTGGTGGGCGACGTCACCCGATTGCGCCAGGTGCTGGTGAACCTGTTGAGCAATGGCATCAAATTCACCCACACCGGCGAAGTCATCCTCCAGGTCAAGGTTCTGCGTCAGCCTCCGGCGGGCCAAGCCCGGGCACCGTGGCATCTCCACTTCAGCGTCCGGGACACCGGCATTGGGATACCGGTGGACCGGCTGGCGCGGCTGTTCAAGTCCTTCAGCCAGGCGGATGCCTCCACGACCCGGCAGTATGGCGGGACCGGGCTTGGGCTGGCCATTTGCAAGCGGCTTGTCGAATTGATGGGCGGCAAAATCTGGGTTGAAAGTGTGTGCCAACGGGGTTCCACGTTTCACTTCATTCTTCCGTTGAGCGCGGCCCCCAGCGCCGACTCCGAGCCGGACAGTCCGTTCCCCGCGGGCACCCCGCCGGCGCGGGTGCTCATTGTGGATGACAATCCCACCCTCTGCCGCATCCTGGCGGCTCAACTGGCTGCCTGGGGGCTCTCGCCGCGCAGCACCTGCCAGCCCGCCGAAGCGCTCGAGTGGCTTGCGGGGGGCACGGGTTTCGATCTGGCACTGGTGGACCTTCGGCTGGGGGACCGGAGCGGTTTGACTTGGGCCGCCCAGATGCGGACTCTGCCAGGGGGCAAAAGCCTGCCTCTGGTCCTGTTGACTCCCCTGGGGAATCATCCGGACGCGAGCGAAGCCGCGAGGGTGAAGCTCGCCGGCTGTGTCACCAAACCCATTCGCCTCGCCCATCTGCGGGAGACCCTGCAGGGCCTGTTGTCCGGAGCGCAGCCGGCGCCGGTCCGGTGCCAGGGCCCGCAGACGCCCGGCCCGGAGTGCGCCGGCCGCCTGCCCTTGCGCATCCTGCTGTGCGACGACAACGTAATAAATCAAAAAGTGGCGTCGCGGCTCCTCCAGCAAATGGGCTATCGCGCCGACTTGGCCGCCAACGGGGTTGAAGCCCTGGCCGCGCTCGAGCGCCAGGCCTATGACCTG
>JARKQH010000218.1 GCA_029974925.1 Verrucomicrobiota bacterium | reverse complement strand
AACAACCTCCGCCAGGGGTTGCAGCACGCCCGCAAGGTGGAGGAGCGCTACCGCAGCGAGCTGGCCGAACTCTCGCTCTACGAGCTGTCCCAGAAGGACCTGGTGGCCCGCAGCCCGCAGATGCAGCGCACCCTGCGCACGCTGCTCAAACTCGCCCAGATGGACGTCTCGCGCATCCTGCTGCTGGGCGAATCCGGCACGGGCAAGGGCTTGCTCGCCAAGTTCCTGCACCAGGTGAGCCCCCGGGCGCAAAAGCCCTTCATCCAGATCAACTGCCCGGCCGTGCCGGAGAACCTCTTCGAGGCCGAGATCTTCGGCTACGAGCGCGGGGCCTTCACCGGAGCGCGGGAAAACGGCAAGGCCGGGCTCATCGAGCTGGCCATGGGCGGCACGCTGTTTCTCGACGAGGTGGGCGACATCCCGCTGTCGGTCCAGGCCAAGCTGCTCAAGTACCTGGACGACCACGAGCTGCGCCGCCTGGGCGGCTCCGAGTCCCGGGTGGTGGAGTGCCGGGTGGTGGCGGCCACCAACTGCGACATGGAGGGGCTGGTCGAGCGGCGGCTTTTCCGCAAGGACCTCTACTACCGGCTCAACACCTTCCTGGTGCGCATCCTGCCCCTTCGCGAGCGCCGCGACGACATCTTCGGCCTGGCCGAATTCTACCTGGCCCAGCAAAACGCCCGTCACGGCAAGGCCAAGCGGCTCTCGGCCCGGGCCATGCGGCTGCTTGAGGCCTACGACTTCCCGGGCAACGTGCGCGAGCTGGTGAGCCTGGTCCAGAAGGCCTTCGTCATGAGCGAGGACGACGACCTGACCGACGCCCTGGAGGAGGCCCTGGCCGGAGACGCGGCCGCGTCCGCCTCCGGCGCGGCGCCGCGCAGTCTGTCCGAGTCCACGGACCAGACGCTCCAGCGCCGGCTGCGCGAGGCCATGGCCGCCTGCCGCACCACGCGGGAGATGGCGGCCTACCTCGGCGTGAGCCAGGCGACCGTGGTGCGCAAGCTCAAACGGTACGCCCTGACCCGGGATTGATTCTTTTCTGAATCAAACATTGACCGTCGCCGCGCCCGCGACGGACTTTTTTCCCGATCCACTCCTCGGGCGTTATTCCGCAACCGTCTTTGCTTCCTCGCTGTTTTACGAACCTGCCGGCGGCGTCAGGCCAGTGCCCCGTCCGGCGTGGGTTTGGTCACGGCGGCCCGAACTGTTCTCGATTCGCTTGCGAATCAGAATCAGCCATTTGAAACGACAATGTTTTTACAAAATTGCCGATTCAAAAAAGAATCAACGTCAGGGAGCAGCCGAAAAGTGAATTTTATAACTTACTATGATTAATGTATATTTTCAAAAACACCCAATGGCGTGGTTCTTGCTGTAAACTCTGGCTGACGTTTCGGTGCCAATGATTCGAGGCGCTTTCGCCCCAACCCAAACCATCGAGGATGCTCCGTGAACACTTCCGGCAAAGCGAGCCAACTCCAGGCGCTCCGCGATCGCTACGTCCCCAAGGGCCATCCCAACGCCACGCCCTTCTTCGTCGAATCCGCCCAGGGAGCCTTGCTGCGAGACGTCGAAGGCCGTGAATTCATCGACTTCGTCGGCGGCATCGGCGTGCTCAACGTCGGCCACTGCCACCCCAAAGTCGTCGCCGCCGTCAAGGACCAGGCCGATAAGTACCTCCACACCTGCTCCATGATCACCATGTACGAGCCCTACGTGGAGCTGGCCAAGCGCGTGTGCGAGGCCGCCGGCGGCAAAAGCCCCAACACGGCCCTGTTCGTCAACAGCGGCTCCGAGGCCGTGGAGAACACGGTCAAGATCGCCCGCTGCCACAC
>JARKQH010000157.1 GCA_029974925.1 Verrucomicrobiota bacterium | reverse complement strand
GTATGTCCTGCCCGCCGGCAGCCCTCCGCCGCCCCCTCGCCTGCGGGCCGACCCGCCGACCGGCACCAACACGTTTGTGCTGTGGATCGAGGGGGCTGCCGGACATCGCTACGTGATCTGGAGCTCGCCCGATTTGTCGGCTTGGACGCCGCTGCAGACCAACACCCTGACCAACCCGTCGCTTCCGTTGGTCCTGCCAACGACGGCCGCAAGCCGCTTCTATCGGGCCCAATGGGTTCCGTAGCCGGCCCCAGCCTTGCCAGGGCCGCGGGGACCCTCCAACCCTCCGGTCGCGCCGGGCCTTGGCGCGCCTTGTTGGCCAGCAGGCATGGGCGGGGCCACGCGGGGGCATCACAGCGCCGGTAAGGAACCCACGCGGTCCGCAGCGATTGCTTGTCATGGAGCCTTGCGACCGAATTTCCTCGCCGCCGCAAGCAGTGATGGGCTATAGGAGGAGCGGAGATTCATGATTTTTGCATGCGCGTTTTAATTGCAACGGTCACGGCGGGCGGGGGCCATGTGGCGGCGGCGGCGGCGCTCGAGGAGGCCTGGCGGGAGTCGCGTCCGGAGGACGCGCTGGAACGGTTGGACCTGGGCCGGTTTTTTTCACCGCTGCACCGGAAGGTGTATTCCCAAGGGTATTTGCAGGTGGCCGACCATGCCCCGGAACTGTGGGGTATGCTGTTCAAGCAAACCGACCGGCCCGAGTTGGCGCGGAAGTTGAGCCGATGGAAGCGGGCTTTTCCCAGTGCTTCGCGGTCCAAGTTCACGCGCCACCTGGCCAAGTTCGATCCGGACGTGGTGCTATGCACGCACTATCTGCCGCTGGAAGCCCTGGGCAAACTGAAAAGACGGCTGGCGGGGGATGCGCCGGGAGAAGCCGCGACGCCTTTCGTCGCAAGCGTGGTGACCGATTTCGAGGCGCACGCGTTGTGGATGGACGATTGCGTGGACCTTTATTGCGTCGCGGCCGAGCAGACGCGCGCCCGGCTCATCGCCCGCGGTGCGGAGCCGGCCAGGGTCGTGGCCACCGGCATTCCGATTTCGCCGCGATTCTCGCTCCGCATTGACCCGGCCAGGGCCCGGAGGAGCCTGGGCCTGCGGGATGATCTGCCGGTGGTGCTGGTGCTGAGCGGGGGCTTCGGCATGGGACCTGTGGCGGAATGCGTGGCGGAGCTGGACAAGGTATCGAAGCCGTTTCAAGTGGTCGTGGTCACGGGAAAAAACCAGGAGCTCCGCCGCGAACTGGCGACGCAGGATCGAAGGCACCCGACGCACGTGCTGGGGTTTGCCACCAACATGCCGGAACTGATGGCCGTGGCGGATTTGATTTTGTCCAAACCCGGCGGCTTGACGACCTCCGAGGCTTTGGCGATGGGCAAGCCTTTGTTTATCGTCAACCCCATTCCCGGCCAGGAGGCGGCCAACAGCGATTTCCTCCTCGAGCAAGGGGCGGGAGCGAAGGTGAACCGGGTGGAGGACCTGCCGTTTCGCGTCGAGCAGCTTTTGGGCTCCAGGAAACTGACGGAAATGGGGCGGGCAGCGAAAGCGTTGGGCCGCCCGAAGGCAGCCAAGGAGATTTGCGCTCAGGTCGTTTCGCGACTGACGGCAGCGACCAAGGCATGAGACGGATTGGTTGCAGAGCGAGGGCGGCCCCCTTGAACCTGGTTGTCATTTGCCTGCTGGTTGTTGCGGCCGCTTGGGAAGTTCCCGCGGCCGCCAGCAAGGTGAAAGGCGACGAAGAAATCGTGTTTTTCCCCGGCTTGGCTTGGCGGGTCCCGGGCAGCCGGCTCTGGCAGCTTGAGATTCGCGGGTGCGTGTATGAGCCGGAATCGCGGCATTTGGCCCTCGGCTTGTTGCGGCGGGCGCTGGAGTTGAAAGGGGTGGAGATTGACGAGGCTCGGGCTCGGCTTTTGACCAGCCGCGCCCGGGGATTCATGGTGGACCATGAAGGCGGCCGTCGGGTTGTGGTCAAGATAGGCTCCCAGAGCTTTAACTTGGGCAGGTGTGCCAAGGACGGCACCTTCGAGCGCCTTGTGACCGTGCCGGACGAGGTGGTGGGAGCGGCGGGCAACGGGGAGGTTCTTGCCTTCTCCGCAGTGTTGCCCGGCGGGGATGCGCGCCGGTTCCGAGGCGAGCTGGTGCTGGTGCCCGAGTCCGGCCTGCTGGTGGTGTCGGACATAGACGACACGATCAAGGTCACCGACGTCAGGGATCGCAACGCGATGCTGCGCCGGACATTCCTCGAGCCGATGGAGCCGGTGCCCGGCATGGCGGAGTTGTATCGAAGTTGGGCGGATAAGGAACAGGCAAAATTCTGTTATCTTTCCGGCGGCCCATGGCAACTGGTGCTCCCGTTGTTGGATTTCCGCCGTAGCGCCGGTTTCCCTCCCGGCGGCTTCTATCTCCGGCGGCTGCGGTGGAACGGCGCCGCGGCGCTGGATTTTCTGGCCGCTCCCCGAGCCCACAAACAGCAGGTCCTGGAAAGTCTGTTCCAGCGGTTTCCCCGGCACCGGTTTGTTCTGGTGGGCGATTCAGGCGAACAGGACCCCGAGATTTATGCCGGGATTGCCCGGCGTTACCGCGATCGGGTCGTGGGGATCTGGATTCGGGATGTCACGGGTGAAGGGGCCGATGCAGAACGGTATCAGGCGCTCCGCGACGGTCTGAGCGACGGCCAGTTTCAGGTGTTTAAAGAGCCCGCCGGCATCGTGTTGCCCGGTGCGAGGGAATGAGGCTGTGAGCAAGCCGGACTTCATCGAGCTGCCCGGGGGGGAGATGCTTCCGATCCTGTATGAGGACCGGGCGGTGCTGGCGATTGACAAGCCGGCGGGATGGATGTTGGTGCCGTTCAACTGGCAGCGGACGAATTACAATCTGCAAGCCGCCTTGGTTTCCTCGATCGCCGCGAGGGACTTCTGGGCGCGCTCCCGTGATTTGCGGTACCTGCGTTACGTCCATCGCTTGGACGCGGAAACCACCGGGGTGCTCTTGTTTGGCAAGAGCCCGGGCAGCGTGAGAAGCCTGGGAGCCCTGTTCGAGTCGCGGCGGATGGAGAAGGTGTATCTTGCCGTGGTCGAAGGTTCTCCGGCCGCGCCGGAGTGGGTGTGTCGGCTGCCGCTGGGCTCGCACCCGGACCAGCGGGGCCGGATGCGCGTGGACGCCAGAAACGGAAAAGCAGCCGAAACACAGTTTCGCGTATTGCGGCAGGCCGGGGGCAGAACGTTGCTCGAGGCCAGGCCGTTGACGGGGCGAACGCACCAAATTCGCGTGCACCTGGCCGAGGCGCGACTGCCGATTGTGGGAGACCCGCTCTACGGCGGCCGTCAGCCGGTCGCCGGCGCCAAACCGGCGGGGCGCCGGGGGGAGCCGGAGGGCGGCCGCTTTGTCATGGGCTTGCGGGCCATCAAACTGGCCTA
This sequence comes from Verrucomicrobiota bacterium, assembly GCA_029974925.1. GTDB lineage: Bacteria > Verrucomicrobiota > Verrucomicrobiia > Limisphaerales > UBA8199 > JARKQH01. The sequence goes on along the minus strand of JARKQH010000157.1, from coordinate 2,106 downwards.
CGTTGATCCTTTTACGCGGCGGCCGGTCGAAATCCGGGCGCCGGTGGAGGAGTTTCTCAGGGCTTATGGATTGGCCGGGGTGGAGGTTTGATGGCAGAAAGTGGGGGCGCGATGAACCAGTGTGGCATGGCCTCGAGTGAGCAAACGGTTGCCGGGACGGAGCTGATCCGGTTCGGACCCTCCGCAATTCATGGAATCGGCGGCTTTGCGCGGAAGGCGATTCCGGCCGGCACGCCGATTATTGAGTATGTGGGCGAGCGCATTGACAAGAAGGAATCCCTGCGGCGTTGCGAGGCCGGGAATCCTTTCGTGTTCAGCCTGGATGAGCAATGGGACCTGGACGGGAGCGTGGGGTGGAACCCGGCACGATTCCTGAATCACAGTTGCGAGCCCAATTGCGAGGCGGAATTGCGCAATGGCCGGATTTGGATCGTGGCGCGGCGCGATATTTCCCCGGGAGAGGAACTCACCTTCAACTACGGTTTTGACCTGGTGGATTACCGCGAACACCCCTGCCGGTGCGGCGCGCCAGGTTGCGTCGGCTACATGGTGGCGGAGGAGTTTTTTGAGATGCTGCGGCGGCAGGCCTTGGCGACCCGCATTGAATAGTTGTTGCCGCCGGGCGGCCCCGCTATGCTGGCAGCCATGTTGCCGCCAGTCTTGAAGCGATTTGCAGTCCCCATCCCCTGGCACCGCAGCGGGAACGACCGACGGCGGGTGGCACTTGCGGGAATTGGGGTGGCGGGCCGGCTGGTGGGGTGCCGGGTCGGCAGGCTTCTGGCGGCCTTGCTCGCGGTTCTGCCCGCGGCAACGGGAGGCGCGCAATCTTATCCACGCCTGGAAGCCGCCTTTGACCTGCCCGGGCTGGCCTCCGACCCGTTCGATTACGCGGCCACGGATGTCAAGGTCCGGATTCGCGAGCCTGACAGTTCAGTGGTCGTGCTGCCGGCCTTTTTCGATGGCGGAACGACCTGGCGCGTTCGCCACACTCCCAAAACTCCGGGCCTTTATGAGATGGCCGAAATCACCTTGAACGGAGTGCCCGCGGTTTTTTCCGGCCTCACCGCCAGCAACTGGGTGGTGGCCGGCCCGCCGAGCGGAGCCGGTCACATCCGGGTTGATCCGGCCAATCCACGACGTTTCGTGACGGAGAATGGCCGGCGGTATTTTCCCGTCGGGCACAACGTGGGCTGGAACGCGAGTGTGTCGAACGATTTTCCACGCATGTTTCAGCGGATGGGGGCGGCCCGCGAGAACTGGGCGCGGGTGTGGATGACGCATTTTTATGAAAGCCTCAACCTCGACTGGCCCAAGGTGGACAACACCTACGGCAAGTTGAATCTCACCGTGGCGCGCCGGTGGGATTTGATTGTCGGCGAGGCCGAGAAGGCGGGTCTGGCGCTGCAGATGGTGTTTCAGCATCACGGGCAGTATTCGACGACGGTAAACCCCAACTGGAACGAGAACCCATACAATTTGGCCAACGGGGGGTTCCTGACCAACGCCACCCAGTTTTTCACCGACGCCACCGCCAAAGCGCTGACCAAGCGCAAGCTGCGCTACGCCATCGCTCGCTGGGGGTATTCGCCGGCCATCCTCGCCTGGGAACTCTGGAACGAAGTGCAATATACCGACGCGGCCAATGCGGGCCAATGGACCGCCATCGCCGCGTGGCACGACGAAATGGCCGCCTTCATTCGCGCACACGACCCCTATGGCCACCTCATTACCACCAGCTCCGATCTCAGCCGCGATTACTGGGGCGCCATGGACTACTATCAGCATCACAACTACGCCAGCGACATGGTCACTTCCTCACGCGACGGCGCCTCCCCGCCCGCCCAGTGGCCCGTGAAACCCTGTTTTGACGGCGAGTCCGGCAGTATTCGAGCGCCACCGCGGGTATGGGTCCAGGCCCCCCTGTGGGCCAGCCTGATGTCGGCGCAATCCGGCGCGTCGTGTCCCTGGTGGTGGGACACCAACATTGACCCGGAAAACGCCTACTCCCTGTTCAAATCCGTCCGCGATTTCGTCGAGCTCTCCGGCCTGGCCGCCCAGGACGGACTGCTCAAGTCCGTGCCCCGCGTTGCGGGCCTTCCGGGCGGC
>JARKQH010000119.1 GCA_029974925.1 Verrucomicrobiota bacterium | reverse complement strand
CAGCACGAGCTTGCCCAGCCCGGGGATGGTGAAAGAGTTTTTCGCGTTCTTGTACGCCAGAGCGACAAGCGCCTCGATGGTTTGCACCGCCTGTTTCTTGGTGATGCCTACGGTTTCCGCAAGTGATGCGGCGATCTGCGAGTTAGTAAGAGCTTTTGCCATATGCGCGCTATCACTAAGGCCAAAAGCGGAGGCCAGCAAGCAGAAAATGGGGAAAAACAAGGCATTTTTTGCAAACCGCCTCAGGGCCGGACCGCGCGGTAGAACCGGATCGGCCGACCGGCCGTCGAATTGGTGAAGGTCCACCGTCCATCCGCCCCGGAAATATTGGTGGCCAGGGCCGTCCAGTTGACCGGCGGCACCAGGTTCGTGGCGCCCAACACCCGGTATTGAGTCGAGGGCGCGCCCTGCCACGTGATCGTCACCGTGCCGTTGGCATGGCTGGCCATCGCCACCGCCGCCAGGGTTTCCGCCGCGTTCGGCAGCGTCACCAACACCTCATCAAACGTCAGCGTGTAACCCACCGCATCAGTCCACATCTCGGCGCTGACGGTGCCGGTCCAATACGGCTGCCCTTCAGCGTCTGTAAAGTCAATCAATTGCGCCCCGTCATAAAACACCCGAATGCGCGCCCCCTCGAACACAAGCTTCAAGGTGTGCCAATCGGCGCCGACATTCGGAAGCGCCACCTGCCGCATCACCGCGTTTACGACATTGCTGTAGCCAAAAACGCTCCAGCTCTGGAATTTGATCAGCTTGAGCACGTTGGAACCGCCGGGCGACCCCGCCGGATACACCCAGGCGGCATACCGCGCACCGGTGGCCGGGTTGAGCCGGCCGCCCAAACCTCCGCCATAACCGCCGGCCGGAAAACGAATCTTCCCCTCGATGGCGCAATCCGCCCAGTTGGTCGGCACATAAACAAACGCGTAGCTGGCCGGCCCATTGGTGCCGCCGCGCAACACGCCTTGAGTAATGGTCCAGACCCCGGCTCGAACCACCCATGGCGCCAGGGTGCCGGGGTCGTTGGTTCGGGAAAAATTGTCCGAGAACATCGGGCCGGGGGGACTCAGCGTCAGCGTGACGGTGGCCACGGCGGACGTCGCGCCGCCGTCGGTGGCGCGATACGTGAAGGCATCCGTTCCAACATATCCCGCTTCCGAGGTGTAAACAAAACCGCCATTCCCATTCAGCACCAAGGCGCCATGGGCCGGAGGGCTGGCCAGCAAAGCCGTCAAACCCGGGCCTTCCGCATCCGTGTCGTTGGCCAGAACCCCCGGCGCGGCAATAACCAGCGGCACGCCCGAAATCCCGGCGTAAGCGTCGTTGGCCGCCACCGGCGGGCTGTTCGAGGTGACGGTCAGGCTCACCGTCGCCACCGTCGAAGTGCCAAAACCGGCCCCCACGCGGTAGGTGAAGCTGTCGGCGCCCACGAAACCAATGGCGCTGCTGTAGTTGAAACTTCCATTGCTGCTGAGCAGGACCGTGCCATGGGCCGGGTTTGCCACCAGCCAGGCCGACAACAACCCGGTGTCCGCCGTGTCGTTGGTCAACACCCCCGGCGCGGGCACCGCCAGGGTCGAACCTGATGGAATGGTGTAACTGTCATTGG
>JARKQH010000095.1 GCA_029974925.1 Verrucomicrobiota bacterium | reverse complement strand
GACCGCGGATTTCGCGGATTTCGCGGATGAGCGAGACGCCGCACAGGGCGGGCAACGTCGCTCGTCCGGGACAGCGCCATGCCTGCCGCCATTCTCTCCGGCTCTGTCTTATCGTGCCATCCACGGTCAAATCCACCCCCTCGGGGGAGGCGACGTCTCGTCGCCGTGGCCCCCGTCGCAACCCAGAACTCTTTCTGGGACGAGACGTCCCAGCCCCATCCCGACCCTCAATGACTTCGGGGGTGGCGGCGTCTCGCCGCCGTGGCCTCCCCTCGCAACCCAAAACTCCCTGGGACGAGACGTCCCAGCCCCAATCCAGACCCTCCATTACTTCGGAGCTCGTCATCAGTTCGGGACTTCCCCTGCGCTTCCCCAACCCGTCATCAAAACCCTGAAAGGGTTTCAGACAGTAGCCGGGGGTAAGGCCGCCAGGCCGCCACCCCCGGTCCCCCGTCCCCAAAAATTCCAGCCCCCTCCGCTGGCGGAGGGGGTTGGGGGTGGCGGCACTCCGGAGTCTCCGCAAGCCGTCAGTCCCGATGCATCGCGATGCTCTGCGCTACCACGGCGACGAAACAAACCTCACCGAGGGAGCCTCCCCCGGCCGAACGGAGTCTGTGCGCGCCGAGGCTCCGCCCGGTTCTGCGTCCGCCTGCGTGGTCTGGGGGCCCACGCTTCCTACCACGAAACTAAAGGCTGGCGTGCGGGGCGCGGAACCGAGGGGGACGGCATACGCGGGAGCGGGCAGAGAACCGACCGCGGATTTCGCGGATTTCGCGGATAGGGGAGACGCCGCGCAGGGCTGCCGGTGGCGGGCGAAGCCGCTCGTCCGGGACAGCACCACGTCTGCCGCCGTGCTCTCCCGCTCTTTCCCATCCGTGCCATCCGCGCCATCCGCGGTCATATCCACTGCATGGAAGCGGCTGCAGGTTGAGGCGCAGCGTGGGCCCGGCCCGTTCTGCGTCCGTCTGCGTGGTCTGCGGGCCTGTCTGCCCCAACTGCCGAGACGCAAAATGCGCAGAGCCCCGGCATTGCACGCCAGACTACGGATTTCGCGGATCTCGCGGATGGGGGAGACGCTGCGGAGGGCTCCCGGTGGCAGGCGAAGTCACCCGTCCCTGACAGCACCATGTCTGCCGCCATGCTCTCCCGCTCTTTCTTATCCGCGCCATCCTCGCCATCCGCGGTGAAGCCAACCACAGGAACAGGGCTGGCGGCTGAAGCGCGGCGGCGGCGCTCTCCAAGCGGGCGCACCGGTTTCGCACGCGCAGGGCCAGACGCCTTCCGCGGCCGCAGGTTCCCGGACCTCGACGGGGCGCAACGGACCGCTTCAAAAGGGGAAGCCGAGCGAAAAATGGAGGGTGCCGGAAGGATCGCCCTCGCGGGGATTGAGGTTCCGGCCGTATTCCAGTCGCACGGGTCCAATCAGCGTCCTCCAGCGGAGCCCGCCCCCCACCGAGAACAGACCGGTGTCAAACGGGTAATCGTCGAGCCGCTGAGCCTCTCCGAGAGCGTCGGCAAAGAGGACCAGCGACCAATGGGTCGTCAAGGACTGTTCCAATTCCACTGTGGCCAGCGTGTAAGTCTCCGCGCCGACGAACTTGCCCGCGGCGTTGCGCGGGGAAGCTTCGCCTTCCGGATAACCGCGCAGGGAGCTTTCACCACCGGGGAAGAACCGCCGATTAAAAGGCAGGTTTTCGGTGGGGTCGCCCTTGGCAATGACCACGCCATGCCCGAGTCCCAAGCCCAGGTACCGGCCCCCGCCAAGCGGCCGGTGCCAGGAGGCGGCCCCCTCGAAACGCTGGTAGTTCACCTCGCCTCCGAGTTGCTCCGCGGCCAGTTCGAGCGTGCCGAACAGCTTGTACCCTTTTCGCGGGTAAAGCACATGGTCGCGCCGGTCGTGCTTGAACTCGGCGATGACCGCGCCGACGGCGGCCTCGGTCACCCCTTCCACGGCAAAGTCGGGGCCTGCGTCGGCGGCATTCAAAATGCCGTAATGGTAACGCACGGTCAGGTCGGTATGCAGCGGCCGCAGATATTTGTGCGCGCCGACGCCGCCCCCGTATTCCTTGCGGACGAAGGAAACCTCGTCGCGACGCAGTCCGGAAGCGTCCAAAAACGCGTCCAGGTCCCGCCCGAAAAACTGGGGGATGGTATAGGTGAACTCGCCGCTGGTGGCTTTGAAGGACTGGATTCCTTTCAGTTGCGCCCGGTGGGCCAGCCCCCAGATGTTGTTCCACTCCGCCTCCGCCCCGCCCCGCAGCAGTTCATAGCTGCCATAACCCAACAACAGGTCGAGGTTGAATCGCCGGCTTTCCTTGAGGTCGAACCACACCTCGCGGGTCTCGTTCGTCGCCGGCTCATAGGCCACCTCGACCCGCTGAAAAATGCCCAGTTGCGCCAGGCGGGTCCGGTCCTGCTCCGCTTTGAGGGGGTCCAGCCACTCGCCGCGCTCGACCCGCACCCGCCTGGACAGAAACGATTCCTGGGTGGCCTTTGTCCCACGAAACCCCACGGCCGCCACCCGAATCCGGGGGCCCCGGTGGACCTCGGAAACCAGGTCCAGATAGACCAGCCCCTCCAAGGAACGGCGCGAGACGGTCCGCGTGGTCACTTTTGCATCCGGATAGCCCAGGCGGAACTGGTTCGTCCTCAGGGCCTGCTCCAGGTCCTGGACCCACAAGCGCGAATAAGGCTTCCCCGGATAAACCATTCGAACCTCGGCCGGTTGGGTCTGGTTCTCGAAATAGAACTCCTGGCGCCAGGAGCTGACCATGAACCGGGGCCCCTCCTCGATCCGGAGGCGCACCCGGGCTTCGCCGGACTCAGGAGAAACGTCCTCCCGGACAACGGTGACCGCGGCCTCGTGATAGCCCAGCCGTTCGAGCCGGCTCGTCAGGCTCGACACTCCGCGTTGCAGCCCCGCCGGCGTGAAAACGCGCGCGCGCTTCAAGCGGAGCAGGGTTCCGGTTTCAAGAAAATAAGACCGCGCCTCCTTCTCGGGGATGGAAGCCAGCCCTTCGAACTCGAGTTCCCTGTAGTGGTAAAGCAAACCTTTGTTGACTTTGAAATGAACGGCTTTCGCCTTCAGGGACTGAGGCAACGGACTTGCCTGCAATTCCCCCGCGCTGCAGCGAACGGTTTCGCCCGACACCGTTGTCAGCTCAATGTCAATCCCCGGCCGCAGATAGCCCTCCCGCTCCAGCGTGGCGGCCAGGATCAAGGCGGCGTCCTCAACGAACGTGGCGCCGAAGAATTCGGGTTTTTTGCCGCCCAATTCGAGGGTGCGGAGGGTTCGTTTCAGTTCCCGGTTGCCCACCAGGCCATAACCGGAAATTCGCAACTGCGCCGGCTCCGCGGACGGCGGCGCCTTCGAGCCGCCATCCGCAGTGGCCCGGCTGGACAGCAGGCTCGACGCGAGGGCGGCGGCCGCCAGCCACCGCGTTGCTCCGCGACAGCTTTGGAGAACGGAATTCACCGGGCCCAGACTCGCCATTTCGCTCCGACGTTAAAGGCCCCAAAGCGGTCGTACTCGCCCGTCAAGGACCAGCGATCCGACAGTTTATACTCAAGGTCATAGGTGGGCCGTCCGGCCTCGGAAAGGTCCGCTCCCGAGCGCACGGTCAACCGCTCTTCGCCGGTGTCGCCGTAACCCAGCCGGGAAAGCAGGTCGCGGCCCAGGAAGAAAGCCACCGACTGGGCTCGCTGCCGCGAGGAAATGGATTGCTGGGCCTGGGGCATTTCGCCGGCAGTGACCAGCAGCAGAATCTGGTCCGAACTCAGGGGCGGCGTGGAACTGAACTGGACCAGGGGGGAGCTGGCGGGGCCGCTGACCTCCATGCGGATGTCATAGCCCAGTCGCCGGGAGGCGGCCTGCAGCGTCAATTGAGGCTCGAACGGATTGGCGCTGGAAAGGCTCGCCCGACCCTGTTGAATGTCCAGGGTGGCAAAGGGGAACAGCACCTGCCCCGCATCCAGCGTCAAGTCGCCCACGGCCACGGGCTCTTTCAGTGTCCCCTCCAGTTTGAAGTTTGCCGAGGCCCTGGCGCGCAGCAGCGGGGTGATCACTCTCAGAAACCGGTCGCCCTCGACGCGCACCGCCAGACGCCACTCCGCCAGCGGCGGATCGGGAACACTGAAGTAAGGCGGGCGGCGGCCGGGAGTCGCGACTCCGCCCGGAACCAGGTCATCCAGGTTGCTGAGGAAGAAACTGTCACGGAGGCGCACCCTCCCGGCGATCCGCGGCGGATCGGCGTTGGTCCGGGTCAGTGTCAAATCCAGATCAGCCCGCAGAATGCCTTGAGCCTGGCGCGCGAGGGGCACGTTGGTGGCGGTGAGCGCCACTTCAAACGGTGGAAGCGCGCCCTGGCGCCAGGAGTTGTCGCTCAGTTTGGCCTCGCCCTGCAGGCCGAGGGGCGAGCCGCCAATGTTGGCCCCGGCGGAGGCAAGCCGCAACCGGTCGCCCAGGAACTCCAGGCGCAGATTGATGTCCCGGACCGGCCCGAGGCCGGGAAGGGGGCGGGTGCGCCCATCAACGATTTGCAGCTCCCCCTCGAGCTTCAGCCCCGGCTGGAGCGCCACATCCAGGCTCAGGGTTCCCTGGGGAGCCAGAACGTCCGGCGCCCCATCTGCCAGCCACGCGAGGGGAGCCTGCTCCAAACGGACCCGGGCCGCCGCGCGCCGCCAGTCGGGCGCCGGATTGGTCCGCACACCCGCCCAATAGGAATTCCCCAGGGGAAGCCGCCCGTCAAAGCGCATCATTCTCCCTTCGAAAGTCGCCCGGCCTGAGGCAATCGCCAGCCGCTCCCGGTCCACCTCGAGGTCCGCCTCCAATTCCCGCAGCGATGGCAGGGCCGGAGTCTGACCTGTGGGAACAAGTGCGCTGGCGGTCAGTTTTCCTCGCGCCTGCGGCGCCGCCCAGGTTCCCCCGATCTGAAGGTCGAGCGCCGCATTTTGCGCCGTCAAGCCGGTTCGGCTCCGCAGTTCATCCTGCAGGAAGCCGTTGGGCGTGATCACGACGGAACCCTGGAGCGGGGCATCCGTGGGAGTTTCCAACGCAAACCAATTTGAGCCGCCAACGCGGAACGCGAGCGGCAACCGGCCGGCGGCAAGCGCAAGGGGCCCCGTGGGGGAGGTGAGGGTCAGGTTGGAGAGGGTCAGGCCATCGCCGATGGCGGAAATTTGCGCGCTCAGGCCCAGGTCCCGGTCGTCGGCGGTCGAAACGGCCAGGGCGGCATCGAACTGCAAAGGGCCATTGGTCCACCCGCCGGTCCATTCGAAGGATTTGACCAGCCCATTCGGAACCTGCCCCCGCAGGAATTCCTTGAACAGGCCGGTGGGGGTGTTGCGTACCATGACCCGGGCTCCGCCGCACCCCGGCCAGGCAAGGAAGGTCTCGGCTTCGATTGCCCGGTCCCCGCCGACCCACCGAAATGGGCCGGACCGCACGAGCCGCCCTCCTTTGGGACCCGATTTGAACTCGACGCGGAAAGGTTCGGCCAACTCGAGCACCGGGGTGTTCGAGCGCAGGAAATTCAAGGACTGGAGGACCGCATCCCCCGCCCCTCCGCCGAACGATAGGGTTCCGCAGGCCTCGAGTGTCGCCTCAGACTGCTGGAGCTTGAGCTTCGCCTGGGACAATTTGAAATTCCGCCCCGACCAGTCCAGCCCTGCCGTTCCCGCGGCGAACTGAGGGGTTGTCAGCCCGCGAACCTCGACGGAGCCGTTGTGTTCGATCTGGTCCAACGCTCCGGCGAAGAATCCCGCGACGGACAGGTGATCGCAAGCGTAGCCCGCCGGCAAGAGACCCCGAGGAAGCGGACCCACCACCCGGAGTTGGCCGTTTGTGAAGAGCCGGCTTTGCAGGTTCAAACTTAATTGCGCCGTGAAAGTGGTGTCGTTTGAGATGGCAACTTCGGCATTGGTCAGACTCAGCCAGGGCCAGCGCAGAACTCCGGCCAACTGCAACGTCCCCGCGCCGAATGGGGGGGTGCGCGGCCCCGCTGCCCGGGTTTCTGTGTCAGCGGCGGGCGGGGCCGAACCTTCCCGAACCGCTTCGGGGGACGAAGCCGGTTGGGGCGGACGAGGCTGTCCACGCTCGGAGGGGTTGAGGCGCGCCCATTCCGGCGGCAGCACAAGGTTCGAGCTCGACAGGAAAAACTCGAGGTCGGGAAGAGCGACCGTTTCGCGCCGGAGCCGCGCCCGGCCCTCGAGCGTGCCGGCGAGGGAGGCAAACGGTTGGTTTGCCAGATCGGCGTGGATGCATAGATGAACGGCGTCGCGCAGGAGTCGTTCCGTGAAGGTCCATTGCATCGGCTGCTCCAGGTCCGCGCTCGCCCAAGGGGATCGAAGGCACAAGGATTCCACAACCATGAACCGGGTGTTGCCCCGGCCGCGAAGTTGAAGTTCGAGCGGTGGCAGAGCGGGGTGTTCCGGGCCGGGCCTCATGCCGGCCTGCAGCGAGAAAACGAATCCGTCCTTTTGCCACACGGCCTGCAGTGCGCCGCGCAGCGGGTCGTATTGCGGAAGCCCCAGCCACGCAGCCGGAATCTCAAAAGCGGGAGCGTCCAGCCGGGCGTTGACCGGAGCGAAGGCCTCCCGCGGAAACGTTATCGAAAGCGTGAGCGGGCCTTTTCGCCAATGCCCGAGCCCCTCGAGCGTTAGTTCTTCTGAAGCCAACAGAACGAGATTCGTAAAATTCAGCCCGAGGGCCTCCGAATGGAAACGGAACTGCAGGGAATCCGCGGTTCCAAGCCGGGCTTGAACCTCAAGCGGCGATTGAAGCCCTGGCAGTTCCACCTCGGCTGTCAACGCCCCACCCATCCAATGAGCTTCCGCCACCCGCAATTCGGTTTTCTCGAAATGGATCGAGCCGCCCGACAGCGCGGCCGTCGGCAGCCACCGGCGCAGTTGGCTGAGAATCCGGCGCGTCTCGATGGCCACCTCATAGGCTCCGGTGCGGACCGCATGGTTGTCGGGCGGGTTTGGTTGGGCCACGCGCAATTCCCAGTGATCCACCCGGATAAACGGATCCGGTGTGTCGGGGGCAAACGCCAAACCCCACAGCCAGGCCCAGGGAGCGCGGACATCAGCCAAGCCCGCTTTGACGCTGACGTCTCCGCGAGCGAACGTGGGTTCGCGCAGCCCAAAGCGGGAGTAACCATTGCGCTCGTAGCGGGCATAAGACAGGCCGAATTGCCGCGCCACCGGCTTAAAAACCCACGGGAACCAGACCGGTATGGACCCCGCCAGCAGCAGCAGCCCGCCCAGGACCCCTGCCAGCCGCACAAGCATCTTCCGCCGCCGTTTTGCCACGGATTGAAAATAGCGTCATTCCGAACCGGTCGCAGCGGTTATTTTTCTTTGAAAGGGACCTTGGAGTCCCACGAATCGTGTTGCGGCGCCCTGCGGACTGCGCGCGTTCGTCAGACGCCGCCGAACCTGTCCGCCCGCCCGCTGCGACCTCCAAAGCCCGCCACCTCGACCGCTGCCGGAGCGGAGTTGAGGTCGCCCAACGTAAAAGGAGGGGCAGCACTGCCGGGGGAGGGAGGGCGGAGAGGGGGAGGGGCAGCGGTTTCGCACGTATTTTTGAAGGACCGCTTTCCATCCTATAATTTCAGGCCTTCGAGCATTTTTCGCATTTTGACCCCATTTTCTTATTTGTTGACGCCGGAGGGGATTTTGCTAGCCGACCCCCAAATATGGCTAGGATACACGACACCTCCAAGTCCACCCTGGCTTTGCGCCAACGCAAACGCCTCCTGCTCTCCCGACTCCGGATCCACCCCGATTCCCTGCGCGCCTCCCTGGTGGAGCGCTTCTCCCGCTGCGGGAAAACCAACTGCCAGTGCCACCACATGGCGGCCCCAAGCACGGCCCCTTTTACTACCTGACTCAGTGCCTGGCGGTGGGCAAGGTCAACAAATTCCTCCTGAAGAGCGGTGTCCAGCAGCAGTCGGCTCGTGACGCCATCCAGCATTACCGCCAACTCCAAGAGCAGTTGGAGGAACTGTCTCAGATTAACGCCGAGTTGTTACGGCGAGAGCAAGACCTCCAATCATGAGCGAGGGGGCCTTCGACGACTTGGGCCAGTTTGTCGCCTACGCGGAGAAACAGTTCCAATTGCCGCGGCTGGCGGGCTGTTTTGCCACGCAGCGCTGCGATCCCAAGATTCCCTCCGGCGCCGTGGGGCTGAGCCTGTTGTTGGGGGAGGGCGCTCCCGTTCCCAGCCTGGTCCAATTAGAGGAGGAACCCCAGTTGCCCCAATGGCAACGGTGGGTGGGTTACCCCGCGCGGATCAGCCACGATGCCTTCGGCTATGCCAGCAACCGCATGAACCCGGAACAGTTACGCCGGGCGGGGGTATTCATCAACAAGAAGCTCAGACGCGGCAAATCCTTCGAGGAGAGCAAACTGCACGGGCTGTTGGTGGTCAGTCTGGACGCCAACGAGCAGTTTTGCAGCGACCACCGCTGCTGTGAGGAGTGCCTGAGCCGGGAAGTGGTCCATAAAGACGACCAGGGCCACGAGGTCACAAAACCCAGTATTACCCCAAACAGGTCTGCGCGCAGTTAAGCGGGCCGCGCTGGAGTGTGATCCTGGATCTCGAGCCGATGGGCCGCGGCGAGGAGGAATGCGCGGCGGCGTTGCGGTTGCTGCGCCGGATGCGCAAAGCCTATGGCCTCTGGTTCTTTGACCTGGAGGTGGTCGACGCCTGGTACGCCAACGGGCCGTTTCTCAAAACGGTGGTGGAGGAGTTGGGCTGGCCAGTGGCGGCCGCGCTCAAGCCGGCGCGTCGGGACCTCTACCAAGAGGCGCTGGCGCTGCTGTGGATCAAGATCATCGCGTTCACCCTTTTCCATGCTTTCGCCATTGGCCATGGCAAACTTTTCCGTTTAGGCAAGGTAACGCTGCAGGAGCTACGCAAGCGGATTTACTGCTCGTTGCTCTGTGGCTGGCCCATTCGGTGCTTTAGCGGTTGAGCCGGACCAACTAACCCAACCTCATCCAATGACGAGGTCGAGATAGCGGGCCGCCCCCGAAAAACGGTGGCGATGGCCCGAGGGGTGGGTTGTCGCCCGGTTCCAGGAGACTCAGACCACCAGTCCGCCGAAGTGGTGGCCTGAGAAAAACCAAGTTCCGGCTTCACCGCCAACTCCGCACGCCCGTGCGAAACCACTGGGGGAGGGGGCCGCAAGACCGCGCACGGGCGTCGTTGACCTGCGGCGCCAAACCGAGCAACCTTTCGAGCCATGGAAATCACAACTCTAGGCGAGGCGCGGTTCGATTCCCCCCATAAGCGGGTGGTTCCAGATCATTGGCGGGTGCCGGCGCACATTGTTCGCGGCCGCGACCCGGGTCCTGGGGAGGACCTGTGGTTCGAGCGGGCCGGCCCGCGGGCCAAAATCTTTTTTGATCCCGCCCGCACGCGCGCCGGCATTGTGACTTGCGGCGGACTTTGTCCCGGCCTCAACAACGTCATCCGCTCGATTTTCCTCGAGCTTCACCACGGTTACGGCATCCGGGAAATTCTGGGTTTTCGCGACGGCTACCAGGGGCTGGACCCCCGGCGCGGCAAGGAGCCCCTGCGCTTGACGCCTGAGATGGTGGATGACATCCATCGGGAGGGCGGCACTCTCCTGGGCACCTCCCGCGGCCCGGTGGACACGAAAGTCGCCGTCCAAAACCTGATCGAGCGTGGGGTGGATATTCTCTTCACGATCGGGGGAGACGGCACGCAGCGGGGGGGCAACGAGCTGTTTCAGGAAGCCCGGCGCCTGGGGCATCCCCTGGCCGTCGTGGGGGTTCCCAAGACCATTGACAACGACGTGCCGTTCGTGGCGCGGACATTTGGCTACCTGACCGCTGTCGAGGAGGCTTCCAAAGTCCTGGACTGCGCGCACACCGAGGCCCACAGCGTCCACAACGGAATCTCGCTGGTGAAGCTAATGGGGCGCGAGGCCGGGTTCATCGCCGCCGGCGCGACCGTCGCGAACCAGGACGTGAACTTCACCCTGGTCCCCGAAGTCCCGTTCAAGCTGGAGGGGCCGCGCGGCTTTTTGCCGCTGCTCAAGGAACGGGTCCTGCGCCGGGCCCACGCCGTGATCGTCGTGGCCGAAGGGGCGGGGCAGGACTTGTTTCCAGGCGGAAGCGAGGCGCGGGATGCCTCCGGCAATGTCAAACTCCGCGATATCGGCCTGTTTCTCCGCGAGAAAATCGAGGCCTACTTCAAGGCGCAGAACGTCCCCATCGTGCTGCGTTATTTCGACCCCAGTTACATCCTCCGCAGCGTGGTGGCCGACGCCGAGGATTCCATCCTGTGCGACCTTTATGCGCGCAACGCGGTCCATGCCGCCATGGCGGGCAAGACCGGCCTGGTGATCGGCCTGTTGCACGACCAGTTCATTCACGTGCCCATCGAACTGTTGACCCGCCAAAAAAAGCGCCTGAGCCTGCAAGGCAGCATGTGGCACGCCGTGCTGGCCACCACCGGCCAGCCGGAACGATTCGAGTGACCCAAAACGACCAACTATGAAACGACGCAGCTTTCTTCGCACGGCGGCGGCTTCCGCCTCCTGCTCGGTTTTCATCAACCTCTCCGGCTGGGGACAAACCCGGGACACCTCCCCGCCTTCCCTGCCCGGTCCCGGGCCCGGCCCCGGCGCCGGAGGCGGCTCGAAGACGGCCCTTTTCGAGGGAGAACCCCACCTGCGTTTGGTGGACCACGAATGCGACCTGTTGGTGGCTGGCGGAGGCTTGGCGGGGGTTTGCGCCGCCCTCGCCGCCGCGCGGCATGGCGCCCGGGTGCTCCTGGTTCAGGACCGGTCGCGGCTCGGCGGCAATTCCTCCAGCGAAGTGAAGATGCACGTGGTCGGGGCGGATATGAGCGGTGGCCGGCCCGGCTGGCGCGAAGGGGGCATTATCGAAGAGCTGCGGCTCGAGGACGCCGTCCACAATCCCCAGCGGAGCCGCGAGATGTGGGATTTGCTCCTCTACGACAAGGTCAAATCGGAATCCAACATCACCCTGTTGCTGGACACCGCGGTCTGTGCCGCCGAGGTCCGCGACGGGCGGATTCAACGCGCCCTGGCGCGCAGCGACAAACAGGAAACCCTCCACCGGATTGCCGCCCGCCTTTACGCCGATTGCACCGGCGATTGCCGGCTCGGCCTCGAGGCGGGGGCGGACCTGCGCACCGGCCGCGAGAGCCGGGCGGAGTTCGGGGAATCGCTGGCGCTGGAGAAAGCCGATTCCCAGACGCTCGGCAGCTCGATTCTGTTCACCTCGCGCGACTTCGGCCGGCCGATGCCCTTTACCCCGCCAAAGTGGGCCCGCAAGGTCACCAAAGAGATGCTCCGTTTTCGCTCGGTCAAAAGCTGGGAATACGGCTACTGGTGGGTGGAGTGGGGCGGGGACCTGGACACCATCCGCGACGAGGAGCGCATCCGGTTCGAGTTGCTCCGCATCGCCCTGGGCGTGTGGGACTACATCAAAAACTCGGGCGAACATCCCTCCAGCGCCAACTGGGCCCTGGATTGGCTGGGGATGGTCCCCGGCAAGCGCGGCAGCCGCCGCCTGCTGGGGGACTATATCCTCAAAGAGCAGGACCTCATGGGAACCGCCGAACCGCTCTACGACGGCGTCTGTATCGGCGGCTGGAGCATGGACGACCACCCGCCCACCGGCTTCGACCGCCCCGAGGAACGCCCCGCCCGCCAGGTTCCGCCGCCGTTCCCCTACAATATTCCCCTGCGCTCCTTGCACAGCCGCAACCTCGGCAACCTCTTTATGGCCGGCCGTAACCTCAGCGCCACGCATGTCGCCTTCACCAGCACCCGGGTCATGGCCACTTGCGCCGTGATGGGCCAGGCGGTCGGAACGGCCGCCGCCTATTGCCTTCAACACCAACTCTCCCCGCGGCAGCTCAGTTCCGACCGCCAACGGGTGGCCGAGCTGCAGCAAATGCTGCTCCGCGACGACCAGACCATCATGGGGCTCCGAAACACCGACCCGCTCGACCTTGCGCGCCAGGCCAGCGTCACGGCCTCCGCCTGCCTTGCGGAAAGCGACCCCGCCCATGTCATCAACGGCCTGGTGCGCGACCTTCCGGGCAAGCTCGACAACCGCTGGTCCGCCGAACTGGGCGCGGGCGCTCACCTCGACCTCGAGTGGCCGGCGCCCCAAACCCTCCGCACGGTGCAAATCACCTTTGACACCGGCTTCCACCGGCCTCTCACCCTCACCCACCAGGACAGCTTTAATGCGAAGATGGTGCGCGGCCCCCAGCCGGAAACCGTCCGCGATTACGAATTGCTTTATCGCCCCGCTGATGACGCCCCCTGGACCTCCCTCGGCGCCGTTTCCGGAAACTATCAGCGGCTGCGACGCCACCATTTTCCCCCCTTCACCGCCAAAGCCCTCCGCCTGAAAGTCACTGCCACCAACGGCAGCAAGGAAGCGCGCGTGTACGAAATCCGCTGCTACGCCGATTGAGCGCCTTCCCGCCGGAATGCCCGTCCCGCGGGCGGTCCTGAGCAGGGACGGGCGCCGCCCAGGCAAAAAAAACCGGGCTAGTCGGTCAGGGGGTGACCAAAAAGCCCGGGGAATTTTCGAATTAAGTACAACTGTAGGATTACGGAGAAATTCGGCCCGAGTTTGTACCAGAACCCTGGCCGAAATCTGCTGCCGGCTGACAAAGAACAATCAACCGTTTTGCCGGCGAAATCTGCGCCTAATAAATCATGGCCGCTCATGGGTGTCAACCCTGCAATGCAAGTATTAGCACTGCTTTATACCGTCATTAATATGCGGCCTTTATCAGGCTTGCACTGATGAGACGCTTGCTCCCCCGCTTTCGTTCAAATTTTTTTTCACGCCCACCACCTTTTGCGGCAACCCCCGGCCTCCGGCGCGCCGGGTTTTTGGAATTTTGCACATTCCTGTTTACACGAAGGGGCCGGTTGTTAGTATCCCCCGGTAATCGCAAGCACGACATGAAAAAAATTGAGGCCATTATCAAGCCGTTCAAACTGGAAGACGTGAAGGAAGCCCTTTCCAGCCTGGGCGTCGAGGGAATGACCGTGCTGGAGGTCAAAGGGTTTGGCCGCCAGAAAGGGCACACCGAGATTTACCGGGGGAGCGAATACACGGTGGATTTTCTGCCGAAAATCAAAATCGAGCTGGTGCTGGCTGACAGCCTGGTGCCGCAGGCGGTGGACGCCATCGTCAAAGCCGCCAAGACCGGGAAGATTGGGGATGGCAAAGTGTTTGTGAGCGCGATCGAGAATGCCGTGCGCATTCGCACCGAAGAGACGGGCGAACAAGCAATCTAGTCCGAACCAGGACGCGCGTCCCGGTTCTCCGCCGAACCGGGAACGCGGCCCCGTTCGGCTTTGCAGGAGGATTCCAAGATGAGCACACCCAAGAGCGTAATTGAGATGGCCCGGAAAGCCGGGGCGAAGATGTTCGACATCAAGTTTGTGGACACGTTTGGGACGTGGCAGCATTTCAGTTGTCCGATCCGGGAGCTGAGCGAGGAGATTTTCACCGAGGGGCTGGGGTTTGACGGGTCGAGCATCCGGGGCTGGAAGAGCATTGAGGCGTCGGACATGCTGGCGATGCCGGACCCGGCGACGGCGTTTATGGATCCGTTTTGCGCGGAGCCGACGTTGTCGTTGACCTGCACGATTGCCGAGACGGGGACCAAGGAGAGCTACACGCGGGACCCGCGGGGCATTGCGCAGAAGGCCGAGCGGTATTTGGCGGGCACGGGGGTGGCCGACAGCGCGGTGTTTGGGCCGGAGGCGGAGTTTTTCATTTTCGACAACGTGCAGTATGAGAGTCGGAGCAACGGGACCTTTTACAGTGTGGAGAGCGAGGAGGGGGTGTGGAACACGGGGCGGGAGGAGCTGCCGAACCTGGGGTATAAGATTCGGCACAAGGAGGGGTATTTTCCGGTGGCGCCGGCCGACACGCAGCAGGACCTTCGGACGGAGATGTGTTTGGTGATGGAGCAGTTGGGGTTGAAGATTGAGCGGCAGCATCACGAGGTGGCCACGGCGGGGCAGGCGGAGATAGACTATCGGTTTGACACGCTGGTGCGGGCGGCCGACGCGATGATGGTGTACAAGTATGTGGTCAAGAACGTGGCGCGGAAGCACGGCAAGACGGCGTGTTTCATGCCCAAGCCGTTGTTTGGGGACAACGGGTCGGGGATGCACACGCACATCTCGTTGTGGAAGAAGGGCAAGCCGTTGTTTGCGGGCAACGAGTATGCGGGGTTGTCGGAGCTGGCGTTGTATTACATTGGGGGGTTGTTGAAGCATGCGCGGGCGTTGTGCGCGTTGTGCAATCCGACGACCAACAGTTACAAGCGGCTGGTGCCGGGGTATGAGGCGCCGGTGAATCTGGCGTATTCGGGGCGGAACCGGTCGGCGGCGGTGCGGATTCCGATGTATAGCGACAATCCGAAGACCAAGCGGCTGGAGTATCGGCCGCCGGACCCGGCGGCCAATCCGTATCTGGCGTTTGCGGCGTTGCTGATGGCGGGGCTGGACGGGATTTTGAACAAGATTGACCCGGGGGAGCCGCTGGACAAGAACATCTACGAGTTGCCGCCGGAGGAGTTGAAGCAGGTGCCCAACGTGGCGGGGAGTTTGGGGGAGGCGCTGGATTGTCTGGAGA
>JARKQH010000088.1 GCA_029974925.1 Verrucomicrobiota bacterium | reverse complement strand
AGCCAGCGCGTTGGCCTCGGTGTCGGTCACCCGGGGTCCGCCGAAGCACCAACCACTGCCGGTGGTCATGTCCACGCCAAGGTCCAGGCGCTCCGCCTGTTGGACGGTAAAGCGGAGCATTTCCATCCATTTCGGGCTGAGGTACTCGATAAAGCGGTCTTCGTAGCCCTTGGCGCCGTAAATGGGGATGATGTGAACCCCGCCCATGCCGGCCTGCTGATAGCGGGTCAACTCGGCCACGAGATTGGTCGGGTCCACGGCGCTGGCCATCCACCACCAATAGGCCCACGGCCGGGCTTCCCGGCGCATGGCCGGCCAGGCGAAGGGGTTGGTGCGATCTTTTGCGAACGTGAAGGACGGCCAAAGGCCGCCCAAGCTGATGATGGCCAGCAGGAGTGGCAGTCGAAACGCAAGACCGGTATTGGGAGGAAGTAACAAGGAGTTCATAGACATGGAGCAGGCGGGGAGTGTCACATGATTTCAAGGGGTCCTCCAGAGCGAGCCGAGGCCGGGAACTGTGACCGGGCCTCGCGGCTGCAACGTCCACCCGGTGAGGTCCGAGGCGGGCGCCCATTGCGCCATCAAGAACGGGAGAACGAAAGCGCAGGCCGCCAGGTTTGCCGATGTCTGTCCTGTAGGACTGGAGGAGCGCGTCAGGGGGACACGCCCGCAGAGGATCTCACCGGACGGAAATGGCATGGTTCAGATGCGCACTTTGAACATCTCGCCCTTCTTGAGCGACAGGGCAAAGGCAGCGAGGAGCTGCGGAATGAGTTCAAGGTCTTTAAGGCTGACGACTTCAACCGGGGAATGCATGTAACGGTTGGGGAGACTGATGAGCGCGCTGGGGATGCCGCCGCGGGTCCAGAAGATGGCGTCGGTATCCGTGCCGCTGGTGGAGGACATGGCTTCGTGCTGGAGGGGGATTTTTTTGGCCTTGGCGACCTGTTGGAGACGCGCCACCACCTCGGGATGGTTGCAGCCGCCGTGGGTGAGGGTTGGCCCCGCGCCCAGGCGCACATCACCATGTTGTGGTTTGTTCACGGTGGGGTAATCGGTGGCATGCGTTACGTCCACGACCAGCGCGACGTCCGGTTTCAAGGAGTAGGCGATCTGGCGGGCACCCAACAGGCCAACCTCTTCCTGCACGTTGGAGACCGCGCAGACCTCGGGATGCAGTTTCGCGCCTGACTCCTTGAGCAGCCGGAGGGCCTCGGCGACAGCGAAGGTGCCGATGCGGTTGTCGAAGGCGCGGGCCACAGCCAGGTCGTTCCGCAGCAGCTCGAATTCGTCGGCCAGAGTGATGGGGTCGCCGATGTCAACCAGCTCCCGCGCATCCTTCTTGCTGGAAACGCCGATGTCAATGAACAGGTCGTGAATCTTGGGCGGCTTGGGGTCCTTTTCCTCCTTCATCAGGTGCGGAGCGACGTTACCCACCACGCCTTTGACGGGGCCGTTGCGGGTATGAATCACCACCCGTTGGGCTTTGGTGATGGCGGCGTCCACGCCCCCCATCTTTCGGACATGGATGAACCCCTCGTCTGTGATGTAATTGACGGCCATGGCAATCTCGTCCGCGTGGCCCGCGAGCATGAGGCGGGGGGAACCGCCCTTGTTGAGCACGGCCACACAGTTGCCGTAAGCGTCGGAGAAGGTTTCCTCGGCGAAGGCGTTGACGTAGTCGAGCCAGACCCGCTGGCCGCGGACTTCATGGCCGACGGGGCTGGGGGTATTCACCAGGGTTTTGAGAAACTGCAGCGATGCGTTGCGCATGGGGCAATTAAAGAAACTGCCGGTTAAAGCGCAAATAGAAACGAAGGCGGGGGGAAACTAGGGCGAACAATAATAAAGCCGCGCGGGGAGGATATGGAGGATTTCGACACCGCGGGAGACCTGCCCGAAGACGGCCTCGAGGTAGGGCAGGACCGAATCGGACAATTGATAGACCAGGAACCGGCCGGTGGGTCTGAGCACGGAATGGGTTTTCCGGACAATGGTATCGCGGAGCTGGTGAGGCAGGGTCGCAAAGGGGATGCCTGAAATGACATAGTCTGCCTGGGCGAAACCGAGGCGGGCGAGGACGGCATCAATCTGCGCCGCCGACTCGCGGACCAAGTGAAGGCGCGGGTCCTTGATGGCGCCATTGAGGTAGGCCACAAAGTCGGCATTGATTTCGAGGGCAATGAGGTGCGCGTCGGGCCGCATTCGCTCCAGCACCGGCTCGGTAAATTGGCCGGTGCCGGGGCCGTATTCAACAATCAGCCGGGCCCGGTCCCAATCCACCTGGCGAAGCACCTCATTGACCAGGCGGGGAGAACTGGGCAACAACCAGCCAATTCTCGAGGGGTGCTTGAGAAAATTTCGGAAGAACAAGAGGTTCGCCGGGGTCAGCAACCTCCCGCGCCGGGAACGATGATTTGGTTTTCGTGCCGTATCGCCCATGAGAACAGATGTTCGACTGCTCCGTCCCGAGACACGCCGCACCCGCTCACGCCCAAGCGTCAGGGCCAGATTAGCACACCCGCACCGCCTGCGGTGTCTATCATTCTATTCTATCATGGGGCCGGTGTTTTTTCCAGCGGCGGGCCGGGTCAACGGTGACAGGTCGCGTAACCGCGGAAGAAGCCGATGCACTGGGCGACTTCCGGCACGTTGTTGTCCCAGTTGGTTTCGTATTCGATGGCGATGTTGCCGCGAAAGCCCTGCGCCCTCAATTCATCGAGAATCGCGGCGATGTTGAGCACGCCGGTCCCAAAGACCATGTCGGTGCGGGCCTGGCCAACCTCGGGCCGGTCCTTGAGGTGGACGCTGATGATGCGGCCCCGGAGAATGCGGAGGGCTTCGAGGGGGTTGACGTTCGAGCTGGCCCAGTGGCCGGTGTCGGCGCTGGCGCCGATGCGCAGGTCCCGATCCTTCACGACCGACAGAACGTAGTTCGGGTCCCAAACCTTGTACTCGGGGTTGTTGGGCCGGCGGGGATGCTCGTGAATGCCCACGCGGATGTCGTATTCCTTGACCAGCTTCTCAAGGATATCGAGGTCTCCAACCGCCTCGGTGGTGATGGCATAAAGCCCCAATTTTCGGCCCAGCTCGAAGACCTTGCGCCACTCCGCCTCGCCGCTGGCGCCGACCACGCCGTAGTTGACGGCCACCACCCGGTGCTGCGCCAGCTTATCCTTCACCTTTTGGATCACCTCATCGCTGGCGTGGTGGTCAAACTTGAGTTCCGGCTCGGCCGGGCTGAGTTTCTGGCCCGGGTAGAGTTCAATCACGCGGGCGCCCGCCTGGGCGGTTTTTTCGATGGCTTCGAAAACGCTGAAGCGGTTGAAGGTCCACGCCTGGCTGCCCACGGCAAAACCGCCGATACGCACGTCTTCGGGGATGGGGGCGGCGGGGGCGTTGAGCGGCGAGGCCAATCCCAAGGCCGCCAAGGCGAGGGACAAACCAACGGAGGAAACAACGGTGGTGTTCATGGAAGCTCCTGTTGAATGATTGTTGCGTTTCATTTCAGCGGCGTTATTGAAGACGAGCCGGACCCGGTTGTAAAACTCGAAATGGCGGTTCAAGGGACCACCACCTGCAAGGGCAAGGGCTCGAAGCCAAAACGGGCGGGCAGATGCCCCGCGAGGTCGCCGTCCACCTCGA
This sequence comes from Verrucomicrobiota bacterium, assembly GCA_029974925.1. Lineage (GTDB taxonomy): Bacteria > Verrucomicrobiota > Verrucomicrobiia > Limisphaerales > UBA8199 > JARKQH01. The sequence continues at coordinate 658 of JARKQH010000088.1, read as the reverse complement.
ACGGCGCCGGCGCCGGGCTCGACAAGGCCAGTGAATCGGTCTGAAAACGGGTCACCACAGACTCCGGAAGGCGCCGCGCTGCCAGCAAGACGGGCCCGCACCGGAGCAGCGTGAACCAATTGATCCGGGGAAACACACAGACCTCGAGCCGGCCATCGCGGAGGTCCGCGTTCGGAAAGACCCGGTAAGAGCCGCCGTAGAACCGGCCATTGCCCAGCAGCACCAGGCCCCCGGTAACGCTCCGGCCGTGTGCGGTGGCCGTGATCCGCGCCGGCGCTTCCGCCAGGGCCTGCAACCCGGCAAGCACATACGCCAGCGGACCCATCCACTTTTTCACCGGCCACCGGACCAGTTCGATGGCGCGGGCATCCAGCCCGGCGCCGGCCATTTGAACAAACCGGCGGCAGGTGGCACCCGCGTCCTTCCCGAGTTCGACGCGCGGGAGGTCTATCGAGGTCTTGCGGCCCCGCCGGACTACCTCCCATGCCGGCCCAAACTGCTGAGGAATCCCAAGCTCGCGCGCAAAGACGTTGACAGTGCCCAAGGGGAGGACCCCAAGGCGGGTGCGCAGCAAACCGTCGGGGCAATCGGCAATGCCGTTGACCACCTCGTTGACGGTGCCGTCTCCGCCGGCGGCCACGACCACCTCAAAACCCTC
>JARKQH010000078.1 GCA_029974925.1 Verrucomicrobiota bacterium | reverse complement strand
CGCCAGCGGCCCCAACGCCTGCGTTCTGCACTACATCCAGAACGACCAGACCTGCCGCGCCGGCCAGCTTCTGCTCCTCGACGTCGCCGCCGCCTACGCCAACTACAATTCGGACCTGACCCGGACGCTGCCGGTGTCCGGGCGGTTTACCCGCCACCAGCGCCGCATCTACAATGCGGTTCTGCGCGTTTTGCGGGCGGCGGCCAACGCCGCGGTGCCGGGCAAGCTCCCCAAACAGTGGCAGAAGGACGCCGAGGCCCTCATGCAGGAGGAATTGCTCTCCCTCGGCCTGCTCAAGCCCGCCGAGGTCCGCCGTCAGAACCCCGAGAAACCCGCGCTCAAGAAGTACTTCATGCACGGCGTGGGCCACCCGCTCGGGCTGGATGTTCACGACGTGGCCATCACCACCGAACCAATTCAGCCCGGCTGGGTCATCACCGTCGAGCCCGGCATCTACATCCGCGAGGAAGGTCTGGCCGTTCGCCTCGAGAACAACTTCCTCATCGGCGAAAACGGCAATGTTGACCTGATGGCTGACATTCCCATCGAAGCGGATGAAATCGAGGACCTGATGGCCCGCTGAGGCTGGGGCACCGCCGGCGCCCGCTCGGCGAAACGGCGAAACGGCGGGAAGAGGGGCTGTAGAATGGCGTTCAGGGCGTTGCGAGCCACACCTGTCTGCGCCTTCGAATTCTGTCCAGGTTCAAGAAGAGGGGAAACCCGCTCCCGGAACGCGCGACCGCCGGACACCGCGATGCGCCACGAGGGGTGGCGGAAAACCGGCCAGGGCTTTGCAGATTGAAAGGCGAGGGAAGGCGGACGCGAAACGAACGAGCAACAACCGACGGGCAGGACTGCCGAAAGACGGGGGGAGGAACGCAACAGCCGGGATGGCAAGCGCGGGCTGGGTCGAGCGTCGAGCTCGCCATCCTGGCTATGCTTTAGTGATCTACTTTTTGGCTTTCTTCTTCACCGCTGCTTTTTTCTTGGCCGGAGCCTTTTTTGCTTTAGCTGCCATGCTTCTCACCTCCTCCCGGTTCAGGGTTAAATTGGCGGTAGTCGAAAGAGATTCGCATCACCAAAAAATGTT
>JARKQH010000046.1 GCA_029974925.1 Verrucomicrobiota bacterium | reverse complement strand
GCGTCAATACCATTCTGGCAGACGACCCGAGCCTGACCCTCCGGAGCCGTTCCGGCCGGCCCGGGAGCCCCCGGCCGCGGGGGTTGCGCCGCATCATTCTGGACAGTCTGGCCCGCACGCCAACCGGAGCCAGGGTGGTCTCCGACGAGCACGCGGCCCTGACCACGATTGTGGTCAGCCGGGCGGCGCCGCGGCGACGGGTGGATGCGTTGAGGCGAAGAGTGAAGGTTTGGCTCGCTCCGTTGAGGCCGGGGCGCGGCCCCGAACCGCGCCAAGTTGACCTGAACTGGGTGTTGCAACGTCTGGGCGCCGAGGAGGTCACCAGCCTGCTGGTCGAAGGCGGAGGCGAAGTGAACGCCTCCTTCCTGTTGCAACGGCTGGCCCACCGCATCGCCTTCTTTTACGCGCCCAAAATTCTGGGCGGACGCTCCGCCCGCCGGGCCGTGGCCGGGGCGGGAGCCCGGTCGCTGGAGGAGGCGTTGCGCCTGAGTGAGCTGCGCTGGCGGCGTCTCGGAGCGGACTGGCTGCTGCTGGCGCGGGTGGGTTGAGCCGGAGGGTTTAAGAGCTTGCGTCGCCGCCCGGCCTCTGCACCCTCAGGGACCATGTTTACTGGCATCGTCGAAGAAACCGGCGTCGTCGAGCGCATCCAGCCGACCGCCCAATCCATCGAGTTGACCGTCCGCGCGGCTGTGTGCGGCCGGGGTTTGAAAGTGGGCGCGAGCCTGGCGGTCAATGGCTGCTGCCTCACGGTGGTGAAACTGGGGCCGGCGGGGAAAACCCGCTGCGTGCAGTTTGACCTGCTGAAGGAAACCTGGAAGCGAACCAATCTCCAATTCGCCCGCCCCGGCTCACTGGTCAATCTCGAGCGCCCGCTTCGGACGGACGGCAACCTGGGGGGTCACTTCGTCACCGGCCACATTGACGGGCTCGGGAAGATCACGCGGTGGGAACGTCTCGGCCAGGATCACGTCCTGGACATCGCGGCGCCCGCTGAGGTGATGCGCTACATTGTGTTCAAGGGATCGGTTGCGGTGGACGGCATCAGTCTGACGGTGGCCGGGGTCAGCCGAAAGGGCTTTCGCATCTGGATCATCCCGCACACTTACGAGGTCACGGCGCTTCGGGAGCGGAAGGTGGGCGATGCCGTCAACCTCGAAGCGGACTTGATCGGGAAATACGTCGAGAAGTTTGTCTCCGCCAGGCGACAAAGGTAGCGCCGCGCCCAAGTGGCATCGAGCGGCCTTTCCGGACCGAGCCGCTCCCGCCCGTCGGCGCATGCTGCTCGCGGGTTTGGCGAGCGGACCTTACCGCGTGGTTCGGCCGATCGCACCCATCAAACCGGTCTTGATCGCCTCCAAGAGCCGCTTAAAAGCCGGAGCAGCCCACGCCGCCCCGACCTCGCCCGGCTGCAATCCCGTCTTTACTCCGGCGGGCGGCTGGGCTTTATATTTCGCATGCCATCCGCCAATCCGTCCGTGGAAACGAAAGAGCCGCCGCCAGCCGCGCGGCTGACCGCCAGTCTGGTTCGCAGTGCGTTGGTTGCCGCGTTGGGCGGGCTGTTGTTTGGTTTTGACACGGCGGTCATATCGGGGACGACCGAGTGGCTCCAGTCGCACTTCGAGCTGAGTGATTTTGCGCTGGGCTTCACGGTGGCCAGCGCCCTCATCGGCACCATTATTGGGTCCATCACCGTCGGGCGGCCGGCCGATGCGTGGGGGCGGCGGGGGATTCTGTTCGCGCTGGCGGGGTTGTTCCTGGTTTCCGCGATTGGCTGCGCCCTGGCCTGGGATTGGTATTCATTCATGTTCTTCCGTTTCGTTGGCGGGCTGGCAGTTGGCGGAGCCTCGGTCGTGTCGCCGATGTACATCGCCGAGATCAGTCCCGCCCGGTATCGTGGGCGACTGGTGGCCATCACCCAGTTCAATATCGTTCTGGGCATCCTGCTGGCCTATCTGTCCAACTACATCATCGGCAGCCTTCAGCTCGGGCCCTCCGAGTGCCGGTGGATGTTCGGCGTCATGGCCCTGCCCGCGCTGGCTTTCTTCTTCCTGCTGTTTCTCACGCCGCAAAGCCCGCGCTGGCTCGTCGCGCGAGGGCGGGTGGCTGAGGCCGGCGCCGTGCTTAAACAGTGCGGGAGCGACCCCGCGGTCGTGGCGGCAGAAGTTCGCGAGATTCAAGAGTCCCTGAATCTGGCACAGCACAGCCTGGAGGAGCCCTTTTTCTGCCGCAAATATCGCAAGCCCATCCTGCTGGCCGTCGCCATTGCCGCGTTCAATCAGCTTTCCGGCATCAACGCCCTGATTTACTACACCGCCCATATTTTCAAAATGGCGGGCGCGGACCAGACTTCCGCCCTGCTTCAGTCCGTCATCGTTGGCTTCACCAACCTGGTTTTTACCATGGCGGCGCTGTCGGTGATTGACCATTTTGGGCGGCGCAAGTTGATGCTGGTCGGCTCCGTGGGGTACATTGTGAGCCTCAGCGCCGCCGCCTACGCCTTCTACACCGGCACCGGCGGCCTGCTGCTGCTGGGCAGCCTGCTGGTGTTCATTGCATCCCACGCGTTTGGCCAGGGGGCCGTGATCTGGGTCTTCATCAGCGAGATCTTCCCCAACCGCGTCCGCGCCCGCGGCCAGGCGCTGGGCAGCTTCACCCACTGGATCATGGCGGCGCTCATTTCCTGGACCTTTCCCATGATAGCCGCCAAATCTGGCGGCCATACCTTTGCGTTCTACGCCCTGTGCATGGTTGGGCAACTGCTCTGGGTCCGGTTCATCATGCCTGAAACCAAAGGCGTCTCGCTCGAACAAATCCAGAAACGCCTGGGCATTGACTGAACTGGCAACAACTGCCAGGCACCCCCGTCTCGAAGAAAAAGAAAGCACTTCCCATGAAACGACGCGAATTCCTCAAGACCTCACTTGCCGTCTCCGCCGTGGCGGTCGCCTCCGCAGGCTGCACTGCCACCCCGGCTCAAAACCCGGTCCGGCCCAAGAGCGCCAGCCGGAAACAGGAGTATTACGAACTGCGCGCCTGCCGTCTAAAGAGCGGCAGCACCGGCGGCTTGGTGCAGGCGTACCTGCAACAGGCGCTGGTTCCGGCCCTGAACCGCCTGGGCATCGAGCCGGTGGGCGTTTTTGCTGAAAGCGAACCCAAAGACCCGGCGACCCTGTTCGTGCTCATCCCCTACCCTTCCCTCGAGATGTTCCAAAGCATCGCTTCGCGCCTTGGATCGGATTCGGAATACCTGAGCCTTGCCGCCGATTACCTGCAGACGGACAAGGATCACCCCGCCTACGAGCGAATTGACACCTGGGTCCTTCGCGCCTTCGCGGGAATGCCCCGCATTGAGCTGCCTCCGTATTCACGCTTGCGGAAAGAGCGCCTGTTTGAAATGCGGACCTACGAAAGCTACAGCGAAACCAAGGCCGCCAGGAAAGTGGCCATGTTCAACCAGGGCGAAATAGACATCATGCGGGAAGTAGGTCTCGCCCCCATCTTCTATGGCGAGGCCCTCGCCGGTCCGAACCTCCCCCACCTGACCTACATGACCTCCGGGGAGAACGCGCAAGCGCATCAGCAACATTGGGAAGCCTTTCGAAAACATCCCAAGTGGGAACACATGAAGGACGACCCCCAATACGCCGATACGGTTTCCAAAATCACCAAGTGGTTTCTCGTCCCGACCGGCTATTCCCAAATCTGAAGGCAGCCGCGGCGCTACGCGGCAGCACGCGCCGGCACCGGTTCCACCAGGATCAGGCGGGCAATCTTCTCGCTAATCGCCAGGCGGGCATTGCAAACCTGGCAAATAAAGCTGGTCTGGCTGGTTAACAGCCGAATCACCTGCTCCTCCCCCAAACCCAGTTCCCGCAACCGATGCTGCAGCTCCGGCGTGGCGCACAGGCGCTTGATCCGGACCCGCACGCCAGCTTGGACCCGGCTCAGCGGACAAATCGCACACCGGTCCGAAATCGAACAGTTCGCGTTGGCATCGGTCAGACTGCAACTCATAAAACCGGCCTCCAGCCTAGGATTCGAAACCCGGCCTCACCACACCTTTCTTGCCAATCCATACCCATAATTTGCATGGTCCCCGCGTCCCGAGCCTTGACGAAAGTCAAAACAAACCGGGTTACAAGTTCGGGATGGCACTTGGCGGAGCTCCTTTTGTAGGCCATAGTAACGGCTGCGGTTCATGGCAAACCGCGTCAAATCAAGCGCATGGACGCCCGACCGGACATCTTGCCCCCGTCTCGCAGGCGGATACTCGCCGCCTTGGCGGTCGCGGTCATTGCGGATCTGTTCCAGATCGCCATCGGACCGCTCGGGTGGGCCTTTGCTGACGAAATCGTTGATGTGGCTGCCATGATCCTCATCTCCTGGGCGATTGGCTTTCACCCCTTGCTGCTTCCAACCTTTCTCATCGAGATCATTCCCGTGGCTGACATGCTGCCGACCTGGACAGGTTGCACCTTGGCGGTGATTTTCCTGCGCCGCCGGGCCGCGGAAACCTCGCCGAACCCGCCGCCCCCCACTCTCACCGTTGACCCCTCCCCCTTTTCAGGAGGCCAAGCCGACAACCCGCCACCCCGGAAAAGCCTCCCCGGCCCCTCCTGACCCTCGCGGCGAGGGGCTTTGGGCAGGCTTCAAGGCCCTGAACCGGGGCTTGGATTAAAAAGAAACTGAAGTTTCCCAAAAAAACCTTGCAGCCGGCTTGCGACTGGATTAAAAGCGAATTGTCTAGTGGCAGATCGTGTTCTCCTCAACGGGGTTCCCCACCCCTACCTCCTTGGCGTCTGCCGCTAGACATTTGTTGTACCGCCCGGTCAAAGCCGGAGGCCGGCCCCTCAGAGGCCATTCGCCGCCAAATCCTCCTCGAAATCCACCAATTCCTTGATCTGCGCGAGGAACCACCGGTCAATCCGCGTCAGCTCAAAGATCTCCTCGACCGTGAACCCGGCGCGCAGCGCATGGCGGAGGAAGAAGATGCGCTCGGCATTCGGCGTGCTCAGGCGCTGCCGAATCAGCTCCCGCGGCAGCACATCGCGGTCGCCGTAAACCTTGTCCCCGAAACGCCACGGCTTGCCGTCCCCGCCCAGGCCGTGCCGCCCGATTTCCAGCGACCGCAGGGCTTTCTGGAGCGACTCCTTGAAGGTGCGGCCGATGGCCATCGCCTCGCCGACGCTTTTCATCTGGGTGTTGAGCGTGGGGTCGGCCTGGGGAAACTTTTCGAAGGCAAAACGGGGGACTTTGGTCACCACATAATCAATGGTGGGCTCGAAGCTGGCCGGCGTTTCGCGCGTAATGTCATTCCGGATCTCATCGAGCAGGTAGCCCACCGCGAGTTTCGCCGCGATTTTGGCGATGGGGAAACCCGTCGCCTTGGACGCCAGCGCGGAGGAGCGCGAGACGCGCGGATTCATTTCGATGATGACCATCCGCCCGTTGTCGGGGTTGACGCCGAACTGAATGTTGGAGCCGCCGGTTTCAACCCCCACGGCCCGGATCACGGCAAAGGAGGCGTCGCGCATGATCTGATACTCCTTGTCGGTCAGCGTCTGGATGGGAGCCACGGTGATCGAGTCGCCGGTGTGAATGCCCATGGGATCGAAGTTTTCGATCGAGCAGATAATCACGCAATTGTCCGCCCGGTCGCGCATCACCTCCATCTCGTATTCCTTCCAACCCAGGAGGGACTCCTCGATGAGCACCTCGGACACGGGGGACAGTTCGAGCCCCCGGCGGGCGATTTCCTCGAATTCCTCGCGGTTGTAGGCAATGCCTCCGCCCGTTCCGCCCAGCGTGAAGGCCGGGCGGATGATGAGGGGGAACCGCCCGATGCGCTCCGCGATCTCGCGCGCCTCCTCGAGGGTGTGCGCCGTGCCGCTGATCGGCACATCCAGCCCGATGGAAATCATCAGGTCCTTGAACACCTGCCGGTCCTCGCCCCGTTCGATCGCCGCGGCGTTGGCTCCGATCATCTCGACCCCGTAGCGCTCGAGCACTCCCTTTCGGAACAGCGCCATCGCCGTATTCAACGCGGTCTGGCCGCCCAGCGTCGGCAGCAGCGCCAGTTTCCCCTGCGCCCCCTGCCGGCCCATTTCCTCAACCTCCCGCGCGATGATCTTCTCGACGCACTCCGGCGTAACCGGCTCGATGTAGGTGCGGTCCGCAAACTCGGGGTCGGTCATGATCGTGGCGGGATTCGAATTGACCAGAATCACCCGGTAGCCCTCCTCGCGCAGCGCCTTGCAGGCCTGCGTCCCCGAATAGTCGAATTCGCACGCCTGCCCGATAATGATCGGGCCGGCGCCAATGATCAGAACCGAATGGATGTCCGTGCGCTTCGGCATAAATGCGGCCCAAAATAAATACCAACCCCTGTCCCTTGTCACCGTCGAAATCAGGCCCGCCCGCCGCTCCGCCGCTCCCGGCGCCACTTCAACGTCAAGGGTTCGAGGTTCCGGCCTTGCGCCAGCGCGCCAATGGATGCACCCTTGGGCCCCAGCCGCTATGAAAAGAGTCTTTGGAATCGTCCTGCTGATTCTTGGACTGATCAGCGCCATCAACGTCGTCCGGCAAATCACCTCGAAAGAACCGCAACGATCCAGCGGCAGCGCGGCCTACGATCGCGGCCGCGCGGCGGCGAAATTCACGCCCGTCATTCTGCTGGGGTTGGGCTTGTGGTTGCTGGCGCGTTCCGGGTCGCCGGCTGCCACCCCCCGGGTGGTGCGCCGCCCGCCCTCGTATTCGCCGGGACATCCCCTTGCTCACACGCCGGCGGTCTCCAGTGACCCGCAACAGACCGCCCTGCCCCCCGCCCTTCCGTGGTTTCAACGCAAGCCCGTCGTCATCGGCCTGGTATCCGTGACCGCCCTGCTGCTGCTGCTGGTCCTCATTCTCGTTGTGACTGCCAACGCGCGCCTCACCAACCGCGCCCGGCCCATCCCCCCACCCCCCGCCCCGCCCCGGGCTTCACCCGGGCAGGCGCCAGTCACGGCGCTTTACAAAGCAGGCCAGCGGATTCAGGCCCGGTGGGCCGGCACTTGGATTTCAGGCACCGTCATCGAGCCTCTGGGCCCCTTCAGTTACCGCGTTCAGCTCAATGACCCGCGCTTTCCCACCCCCATCGTTCTCAGCACGAACCTGTTGCGGCCATAAAGGACGCCCCGGCCGATGCCGAAAGTGAGCCCGGGGGATTCACCGATTCAACGAAGGGTTTAGAAACGGATTGTCCGCAAAAGCATAGGCCCGGACCACTCGACCGCGGATCAGGTGTTCCTGGATGACCTCCTCCAGCACTTCGGGTGTGCATGAGTGATACCACACCCCTTCCGGGTAAACGACCGCGATCGGACCACGGATGCAAACGCGGAGGCAGTTGGCCTTCGTCCGATACACCAGCGGGTGCGGGCCAGCCAGACCGAGCTCGTCCAGCCGCTTTTTCAAATACTCCCACGAGGCCAGACCCTGCGCCCGCCCGCAACATTTTGGCTCGGTCTGATCCGCGCAAAGAAAGATGTGCCGCCGATACCGCAGCAACCCCCGCGCGTCCACCACTGTCCTCAGGTCTTCCATGCCTTTTTACCAATTTCGCACAACACTTATTCAACGACAGCAATATAATCCATCAGCATCCGCTTGACGAAGCGCCGTCCGATCCGGACTCTCGATCAGCAACACAGAACCATTAGCCGTTTATGAAAGCCGCCCAAGCCACCGCCCTCCTTGCTACCTGTTTCGGCGCCCTGTTCGACGCGCCGGCTCTGACTCTCAACGTGCGCGACTGCGGCGCCGCTGGCGACGGCTTGCAATTGGACACGCAAGCCATCCAGACCGCGATAGACCGTTGCGCCGGCGCCGGGGGCGGCACGGTGCTGCTTCAAAACGGCCGGTTTCTTTCCGGCACCCTTCATCTGAGAAGTCACGTGACGCTGCAAATTGAAAGCGGGGCTGTCCTGCTGGGGAGCACGAACCTGGCCGATTACCCCCGCCTCATACCAGGCCTCCGCTCCTACACGGACAATTACGTCAACCAAAGCCTGATTGCCGGCGAAAACCTCGAGCACGTCGGGCTGGCCGGCGACGGCCTCGTTGACGGCCAGGGGGCCGCTTTCCCCCGCAACCGCGCCCGGCCGTACGAAAACCGGCCATTCCTCATCCGCCTGGTCAACTGCCGGAACGTCCGCGTCGAGGGGCTTCGTTTGCAAAACTCGGCCATGTGGATGCAGCATTACCTCGGCTGCGAACGGGTCCGCGTCCGGGGCATCCAGGTCCGGAACTTTTGCAACGCCAACAATGACGGGATAGACCTTGACGGCTGCAGGGACTGCCTGGTTTCGCAGTGCGTGTTCGAGTCGGACGACGACGGCATCACCCTCAAGAGCACGTTCGAGCGTCCGTGTGAGAGCATTACCATCAGCGACTGCATTGCCCGCAGCCACTGCAACGCCATCAAGCTCGGCACCGAGTCGAACGGCGGGTTCAAGGACATCACCATCGCCAACTGTGTCATCAGCTCGCCGGCGGAAACCAACACCATCTACGGCCGCCCGCGCGGCACGAGCGCGATTTCGCTGGAACTGGTGGACGGCGGCCGTTTGGAACGCATCGCCATCAACAACATTACCATTCAGGGCGTCACCGTCCCCCTGTTCCTTCGCCTTGGCGACCGCGGGCGCCCGTTTCAGAAGGACCTGCCGCCGCCGCCCATCGGCACATTTCAAGATGTCGTCATCAACAACATCGTTGCAAGCGGCGTGGGTCCGATCGGCTGCTCGATTACCGGTCAGCCGGGCCACCCCCTCGAGAATATCCTGCTAAGCAACCTGGCTTTCACCTTCGAGGGGGGCGGCTCGATCGCGCGCGCCGCGGTGGAGGTCCCGGAGCTCCCCAAGCAGTATCCCGAATCCACGATGTTTGGCGAGCTCCCCGCCTACGGCTTCTTTGCCCGGCACGTCAAGGGCCTGCGGTTTTCGAACATCAGCCTGCGAACTTCGAGTCCCGACCTTCGCCACGCCATCGTGCTGGACGACGTTGAAGACCTTGCCGTGGCCGGTCTCGATGCCCAAGGCTGGCCCGGCGCGGCTCCGAGCCTGAAACTCGTTCAAGTCCGTCGCGCGCTGGTGACGGGCTGTCAGCCGCGGGCCGAAGACGGCACGTTTCTCCACGTCGCGGGCGAAGCGGCGCGCCACATCACCCTCACGGCCAACGACTTCTCAGCCGTTCGCCAACCCTTCACCCTCAGCCCCGAAGTTGCGAAAGACGCGGTGACCCTGAAATAGGCCGTCCCGGGGCTGCCAGGCTCAGGCTTCCCAACCCGGCCGGTTGTTGCGGCGAACGAACCGCTCAGCCTGCGGCAGGTTGGTGGAGCGCATATTGGGGCCGTCCCATTCCATCTTGATGCCCTCGCCCACGCGCAGCGCGATGCACCCCAGAAGGATGATTTCGGTCAAGTAAGCGGCGATGTCGAAATTCGAATAAGCGGGCACCCCTTCCCGCATCATCCTGAACCACTCCTGCATGTGACCCGGCGAACGCGGGATGGTTTGGGGCACCGCCTTGCACGCCTCGTGACGGTCCCCCGGCACAAACTCGTCCTGCCCCTTCATGGCCACGAAGAACCGCGCGCCGTAATCGTCCGGCGAGAAGAGCTTCCCCTTTTCGCCGATAATCAGCGCCCCGCTTTCAGGCAGATTGCCCATCGTCGCCACAATCTCGCGGGTGACATCCGCCCCCGGCCGGAGCGGTTTCAGGGCATCCCCTGGATTGCCGTCATACCACCAGAACTTGAGGGGCGGCAGACCGTCGCGTTCCGGGAACTCGAAGCGGATCCGCGAGGTTTTCGGGAACGTTTCGGGGTAAAGACGCGAGGCGAGCTCGCACTCGACGGCGGTGGGATAGCCGAGTTTCAGCGCCCGGAACGGCATGTTGACCGTATGACAGGCCATATCCCCCAGCGCGCCAGTCCCGAAGTCGAACCAGCCGCGCCATTTGAAGGTGTGGTAAACGTCGCGCTTGAACGGACGAGACTGGGCGGGCCCGAGCCACGCGTCCCAATCCAGCGTCTCGGGCACCGGGTCGGACCCCGCGGGCCGCTCGAGCCCCTGGGGCCAGACCGGCCGGTTGCTCCACACATGCAGTTCAAGCGGCTTGCCGATCACCCCGGCCTGCACGACCTCCACCGCCCGGCGCAGTCCGCTTTCCGCGCTGCCCTGATTGCCCATTTGGGTGGCGAGCTTCTTTTCGGCGGCAAGCTGGCGCAACGTTCGCGCCTCATGGACGGTCTGTACGAGCGGTTTCTGGCAGAAACAATGTTTGCCCATCTTCATGGCGCGGATCGCCGCCACGCCATGCGTATGGTCCGGCGTGGAAACCGTCACGGCGTCAATCTCCTTCCCCATCTCATCCAGCAGCTTCCGGAAATCCTGATAGCGTTTTGCCTGCGGGAACTGTTTTCCCTTTCGATCCAGCGTGGTCCGGTCCACATCGCAAATCGCCACGATGTTGCCCCCGCACGCCTGCGCATCGCTGCTGTCGCTGTCGCCTTTGCCTCCCACGCCGATGCAGGCCACGTTGATGCGCTCATTGGCGCCCAGCACCCTGCCCACAAAGGGAAAACTCATCGCCGCCGCGCCGCTGACAATTGAGGTCCGCCGCACAAATTCCCGTCGCGTCATTCTATTCATAACCAATCACTGTGTTGTTGTTTCACATTCCGACGAAATCCAACCCGTTTCTGTTCAGCCCGGGTCTTCGCCTTGCGCGGGAGACTTTCATCCCCTCACCGGCTGAAATCGCCCGCACTCGAACGCTCCGGCCCGGAGCCCGATGCGGGACAGGCTGCGGACACCCCACCCGGATGTCAATCTTCCGGTGCGGGTCTTCTGGCGCGGATGTTGCCGGCGGAGGCCTTCGTGAGCTTCTGACGATTTGGGCGGGGAATTGCCGCCCCAAGGAAGCAGGGCTCCGTGGGATGCATCCCTGGTTGAATCCCCTGCCCCCCCTCACTTCCCGCCCGAACCCTGTCACGCGGTCCATGTCACTTCCGTTTTGCCTTTGGCGGGAAACTTCTTCAAACTGGCCGCATGGCGACCACGCCTCTCGCAGCCATCGTGGCCGTGTTCCTGTTTTCGGCGGCCAGCTTTTTCTTTGCGCTGGCGGAAACCGCCTTGTTTTCTTTGGCCAACTGGCAGATTCAGCAACTGGCCCAGCGCCATCCCGGGCCGGGGGGCATCCTGAGCCGCCTGCTGGCCGAACCCCACGACCTCCTTGCCACGATTGCGCTGGGCAACACGCTCGCCACCGCCGCCATGCTCGCCACGGCGCTGCCCCTGGCGTTGGGCGGCGTGTGGCCGCTCGGCCTCACCATCGCGGCGCTGGTGCTCGTGATCCTTATCGGATGCGAAGTCCTGCCCAAAACCATGGCCGTCCGCCATCCCGAAACGTGGGCCCTGCGGCTGGCCCGCCTGCTTCGGGTTCTCGAGCGGCTTTCGGCGCCATTGCGCTGGGTTGCGCAGCGCCTCAACACCGCCATTCTCAAGGTCGTCATTCCCCCCACCGTGCAGCGTCACTTCACCCTCACCGAAGCCGACTACCAAGAGTTGCTCGACCTGGCCTACCAGCAGGGCGCCCTGGCCCGGTCGGAAAAGGAAATCATCCTGCAAATCCTCAGCCTTGATCGGCGCACCGCCCGGGAGGTCATGAAGCCCCGCGCCCAGATGGCCGCAATCTCGGACGACGCAAGCCTCGAGGAAATGATTGAAGCGGCGCGCAAATTTCGCCACCGCCGCCTTCCCATCTACGACGAAACGCTTGATACCATCGTGGGTGTGCTCAACACGCGGGCTCTGCTGCTGAACCCCGCGATTGACCTGGCGGATGCCGTGGAATTTCCCTCGTTCGTCCCCGAGTCCATGAACTTGCTCCAGCTTCTCAAGAGTCTCCAGCGCCAGCAACGCGGGCTGGCCATC
>JARKQH010000468.1 GCA_029974925.1 Verrucomicrobiota bacterium | reverse complement strand
GCAATGCTTTCGTGCATGGGACAACCCTGGGTGGTGAGGGTCATTTGCACCGTGACTTTCGAGCCGGCAATGGTCACGCCATACACCAGGCCCAGGTCCACGATGTTGCAGTCAATCTCCGGGTCCTGCACCTGGCGGAGCGTTTCAAGGATCAGCGATTCGTTCAACGGAGGCGCGCTCATGAGTTGCTGGCCAATCGCGGCAGAGGGTTGCCGAGGTTTGAGGTCGAGGGCCGGGGGGTGAGGGGTTTGGACGGCCCGACGCGCAACGGTTCGATGCGGGGCTTGACCAGATGCCGCAGGATCAGGCCGAGGTTCACGACGAGAATGCCCAGGCTTGCCAGGAGCAGCATCGCCCCGGCGCGGCAGAGCAGGGCATGGCTCAGCACAATGCCGGTTCCGGTCACGAGCAACCCGCCGAGGTAGGTCCAGTAGCCAGCCACCTGCAAGGCCGACGAGTAGAGGTCGGCCAGCGACGGGACCCTGGCCTTGCCGATGTGCCTGCTGTAACTGGCGTACCAAACGAGGAAGGGGGTGATTTTGTAAAGCATCCCGATGATGGCGAACGAAATCACCCCCAGAATTCCCGCCATTCCGTACAGGTTCTCAAGTTGGCCGGTGAAGGCGTTGAGCGGCAGCCCGGGCAGGCTCAGAACCATGGCCAGCAGGGATACCGGCGCCAGCAGGCCCACGGCTGTGAGGAAGTATTTCAGGCCCCAATCCAGGGTGCGGCGTTTGCGCGCCTGGAAGATGGCGGCCACTTCGCACCCGTAGAGGATCAGCGCGAGCACGATCACCGCCGCGAAGACCTGTTTCAACGGGCTGCGGAGGAGAATGGCGAAAAAACCGCCGGCCAGGCCGAGGTTGAGCAGCGCCACGGAGGCCCGCGCGCGCCAGACCCGCTGCACGTCGCTGAGCATGAACATGGGCAGCAGCTTGTAAGACACCCCCACGATGAGCATGACAAAGATGCCGACCACGCCGAGGTGGGCATGGGCGTGCATGGCGGCGATCTGATCAAAGCGCGTCGCGAACCGGGCGACGGCTTGGAGGGAATGGATTACGGCGCCCCAGGCGCTGGTGGGGGAAAGCGTGGCGGCGGATTCGTAGGTGCATTTGCCCGCCGCAATCGCCAGACCCGCGCCGAGGGTGAGGCAGAACCACACCAGCGCGGACAGCACCGCCGTGGCCACCACGTTCCAGCGCGGCACCCGCCAAAGGGTGCGGCCAATGTTATAGACGAACAACCCCACCCCGGCGGCATAAGCCGAGCCGAAGTGCGCCACCTGCTTCATGTCCCATCTCCAAAACATCCACACCATCCCGGCCACGGCGATGAGGTGGAGGGGAAAGTGCCAGCGAGCGAGCCGCTCGCTGTGGAGCCGGGTTTCAAGCGCAACCGGCACGAGCTGGTACATCGCGCCCATGACGATGCTGGTGATCCAGCCCAGCACGAACAGATGCGTCGTGGCGATGATGTACTGGTTGTAATGGTAAGTCGCCAGCAGGTCCGGACGCCGGACCAGTATCACCGTGCCCGCGACCAGCGCCATGACCCCGGTGAGCACAAACTGCAAGGGCACACGGACGGACGGCACCGCCGGGCCGGGCCCGCCAGCCGGGTTCAGACCCGCGTTGGGAGGATTAGCGACGGCGGACATAAGTCACAAAAGAGCCATCGGCTTGCTCTGCGCTCTCACCGTGGAACCCGCGGGCTTCGAGCTCGGGATAGAGGTGCATGGGGCGGCGGTCGGTGCGGGCCCGCAGGACGGCGCCCTCGGGCAGGGAGGCCAGGGCTTCCAGGATCGTGATGAGGGGCTGCGGCGGTTCCAAACCCCGCGCGTCCACCTCGACCACGGGCGTTCCGGCGCAGGACCTGCCGCCGGCGGGACTGACCGCGGCGCGTGTGACCGGTTCAACCACCGTCTCGCTCGAACGCGTGAACCGCACCTCATAGTCGCCCTCAGGCGTTGGCTTCGGCTGGGCAACGAATCCCTGTTGTCGCAACACGGCATATAATGGCGCCGGCTCGAAGGGGGCGATGAGGAGCAAGTCCTCATCGGGCTTCAGGGCCGCCACCACTGACATGATCCGTGAAAACGGCTCGCGTCCGCAGCGGATGTCCTCGCGGACGTCGAGTTTGACCACACGTTTGTTCATCCGCGTCGAAGGTAATCCCGCTGCCGCCCGGCGGGCCTTGATACAAATCAAATCCCTTGGAAATCGGGTGAAGGGCAGGGGAGGGGACCCTCCGGCACGTCCCGAGGGGGAGCCGGTCTCAAGGGCGCTTCAATTCTATCGCGACAGCGCCTCCAGCAGCTCCGCCGCTTCGCGGAAGTCCGGTTGCAACTGCAGCGCGCGACTGGCCGCTGCCCGGGCCTCGGCCACGCGGCCGGCGCGGGCGAGGATCGTCGCCCGGGCATAAGGGAACTGGGGCGCCCGGGGGTCCGCCGCTTCCGCGCGCAGAAGACTCTGGATGGCGTTTTCGGTCTGACCTGTGGCGTGGTAGGCCAGACCGAGATTGTACCAGGCTCGGGCGAATTGAGGGTCCAGGGCGACGGCCTGTTCGAGCGCGGCGCGGGCCTCGCCGAGCCGGCCGAGCTCATTCAACGCCAGTCCCAGTTTGTAACGGTATTCCGCGTTTTGCGGCGCGAGGTCGCACGCCCGGCGCAGGGCCTCGACAGCTTCGCCGGGCTTCTCACCCATGCTCAACGCCACCGCCAGCGCATCGTAAAGCGGGGCGGAATTGGTGTCCCAGGCGATGGCGCGGCGGAACTGGCGCAACGCCTCGGCCACCTGGCCGCGGTCCAGATGAAACACGCCCAGTTGCAGCAGACCGGATGGCTGGTCGCTGTTGTGCGCGAGATAATGCGCCAGGTCGCGCCCGGCGGCCGAATTGGTGTCCAGCCAGCGGTGCAGTCCCCACGCGGCGTCGAGGCGCACGCCGCGAATCGGGTCGTCCAGCCGCTTGCGGAAGGCGGCCTCGACGGCCGGCTCACGAGCCGCGGCCAGCGGTTCGAGCGCGCGGAGGCTCATGGACCGCACCAGGGAATTGTCATCGGCGGTCGCGGCGAGCAACGCGGAGGCCACCTTCGGCTGCTGGCTCCACCGCCGCAGCATGCCGGCCGAGACCGCCCGCCAGAACCCGTTGGTCTCGCTTTGCAGCAGCGCGACCAGGCTGTCCACCACCTGGTCGTCGCCCTGTTTCGCCCGGGCCAGAATCCGCGCGCGGTCGCGCGAGGGCCGGTTCATGCGGTCGCCATACCACTTTTCGACCGCCTCGAGGGACCACTCGACATCGCGGTCGTCATGGCAGCGCGTGCAGGCGTTGGGAATGCCAAACTCGCGCGTCAGCACCGGATCGGGAATCGTGAAACCGTGGTCGTGGCGGGGATGGCGCTGCATGTACACGGTCTGCGGCATGTGGCAGTCCGTGCAGAAGTCGCCGCGCTCCCCGGGTTTGTGATGACTATGAGTCGCCGGGTCAATTTTCGGCGCCGGGGGGGCGGGCGCGGCATGACAGACCATGCACAGGTTGTTGCCGACGATGCGCACCTTGCCGAGATGCGGTTCGTGGCAGTCAATGCACCGCACATTCGAAGCGTGCATCCGGCTGCCCAGGAAAGCCGTCAGCTCGAAATCCTCGTCCCGAATCTGCCCATCCGGATAAAACAGGTCCGTCTCGTCCGGAATGCTCAGCGAATAATGGTCAAAATAGTTTTCCCCCGGCCGGAAGTCGCCGGTCAGGTCTGAGCGCCGCGAGTGGCACGAGCCGCAGACGTGGAACATTTCCTCGCGGGGAATCTTGCGGACCGTCGGGTCGCCGGTCTGGTTGGGATGGAGCGCCTGCCAGGCGTTGTGGTCGGCCATGGGACCATGGCACGCCTCGCAGCCCACCCCGCGCTCGGCCAGGGTGGTGCGGTAGGTGTCCGTGGCCGGCTCGTAGTTCTTGCGCACTCGCGTGTTGTGACACCCGGCGCACATCACATTCCAGGTCATGCCCCGGCCGGTCCAGTGCCCCCACTCGCCCGCCCGCCGGTCTTCATCACCATATACGTTGAACCAGTCGGGATGGTTCGGGTCATAGGCCAGCTCCGTCACCTGGTACCGGCCGCGAGGGAAGGGGACGAGAAACTGCCGCAACGGATTGACCGCCAGCACCCGTTCCGGAACAAAGGCCTGCTGCCGGCCATCCGGCCCGGTGGTGACAATTTC
>JARKQH010000438.1 GCA_029974925.1 Verrucomicrobiota bacterium | reverse complement strand
CTGTGTGCTGGTTGCCAACTACGGCGGGGGCAGTGTCGCCGCGCTGCCCATCCAAGCCGATGGACGCCTTGGCCCCCCCGGCAGCGTGATTCAGCATGCCGGCTCGAGTGTCAACCCCAAACGCCAGGCCGGACCTCACGGTCATTTCATCGCTTGCGACCCCGCCAACCGCCGCGCGCTGGCCTGCGACCTCGGTCTGGACAAGGTCCTCCTCTATGACCTCGATCCCGCTCGCGCCCGCTTGACACCGTCAAATCCCGCCTCCGTTTCGGTGCCGCCCGGCGCCGGACCGCGGCACCTGGTCTTCCATCCGCGGGGCCGGCACGTTTATGTCGTCAATGAAATGGGCTGCAGCGTCAGCGTGTTCACTTATTCGGCCCGCAGCGGCGCGATGGAACGGCTGGAAACCGTCCCGACCCTGCCCCCGGACGCGGCCGTGGAAAACACCTGCGCTGAAATTCAGGTCCATCCTTCGGGCAAATTCGTTTATGCCTCGAACCGCGGCCATGACAGCCTGGCGATTTTCAAAGTCGAACGGCGTGGCGCGCGGCTGAATCCCATCGGCTGGCAGCCAGCCGGCGGCAAAGTGCCGCGGCATTTTGCAATCTCCCCCGATGGCCGGTGGCTGCTGGCTGAGAACCAGGCGTCGGACAACGTGGTGGTCTTTCGTATCGAACTCCGGACCGGCGAATTGAAACCCACGGGCCACACGGTGGCGGTCTCAAAACCCGTTTGCGTGGAATTTGTTCCGGCACCGTAAGCGGCAGGCCGGTGGCCGCGTTGCCGGATTGGCGACGTGGCGGCTTCTTGGCGGCGTCGGGCCCCGCCGGTCAGCGCCGGTTCAACCCTCTTCCCTCGCACCGCCGTCTGGGCTACGCTGGAGCCATGAAGTGCATCGTTACGGCCGGGCCGACTTTTGAACCCCTCGACCAGGTGCGGCGCCTGACGAATTTCTCCACCGGCCGGCTGGGGACCGAACTGGGCAACTTTCTTGCCGCCCGCGGCCATGACGTCACCTTGCTCCTGGGCCAGCAGGCGACCTACGACGGACCCCGCCGCGCCCGGCAGGTGCAAACGTTCACCACCACAGCCGATCTGGCGGGCCGCCTCCAGGCGCTCGCGGCCGAGCCGGCGCGGGCCGTCTTCCATGCCGCCGCGGTCAGCGACTTCACCTTTGGCAAAGTTTACACCCGAAACAAGGAAGGGGAACTGGTCGCCATCAGCTCCGGAAAGCTGAGCACGCGCCAGGGACCGCTCCTGGCCGAGTTGGTGCCCACGCCGAAGATTCTCCCGCGGTTGCGCGGCTGGTTCCCCAACGCGCGCCTGATTGGCTGGAAATACGAAGTGGAAGGGGCGAGGGACGAGGCCGTGCAACGGGCTCTGAACCAGATTGCCGAATCGCGCACCGACGCTTGCGTGGTCAACGGCCCGGCCTATGGTCCCGGGTATGGCCTGATTTCACCCGCGGGCAACTGCCTGCATCTGGCCGGGACTTCGGAGTTATTCGAGGCGCTCGCGGAGCTGATCCGGTGTTGAGTGTCCGGCGTCGTCGTGACCAGACAGAGAAACACCCCCCTTCGGGCCGGCGCGGCACTCTCCCGCCTGACCCCTGCAGCAACCTCCAAACTGCGTCGCGCCGTTTCCGGGCGTTAGGCCGTTGCCGGTGCTTACGGCTCGAGTTCCTTGATGTAAATGTTCTTGAACTGCAGCAGACTGGGGGGACTGGTCCATTGTCCCTCCCGCTCCGCTCCATGATGCTGCAGGGCAAGCCGGCCCCGGCGCGGCAGATCCGGAAGGGTTGCTCCGGGAAGAACCGTCTTGCCATTCAGCACCACGCTGACGGTATTTCCGCGAACCGTGATTTCGAAATGGTTCCATTCGCCCACCGGCTTGTCGGCCTGGGTGCGCGGAGTGACGGCGGCGCGCAGCTCGGGCGGTGTCCGCGGATCGGTCCGAACGCCGTACATCTCGCCGGAGCCGATGGGCCAGCACCAGATGTTCACCTGGTACTTCCCCTGCCCCCGCAGAAAGATGCCGGAGTCCGAGTCCGGCAGCGCCAACTGCAGTTCTTTGCCCTGGGTGTCGCGGGCGTGGGTGCCATCCGGCAGGATGTAAGGCACGCGCGGATTGATGTAAGGCGTTTCCTTGATTCGCCAGTCAAGATGCAAAACGAAATCGCCGAACTCGCGCTCCGTCCACAGGTTCTTGTCGCCGGGCGCCTCGCTGCGCGCGTCGTAATCAATCGCGCCCTCCACCACCTTCCAATGGCCGTTGTCCCCGGCCGGCACCTGCCAGCCTGTCAAATCCCGGCCGTTGAACAGCGCAATAAAGCCGGGCGGTGCCACGTTGTCCGCGGCGGGTGCCGGGATGGCGGCGAGACATGCGGCAAGAGCGAGGAGGACCAAGGGCTTGAACCAGGGGTTGGCGGTTTGCATACGCCCAGTGCGATACCCCATCCGGCCCGCGCGTGCAAGCCGGGAGATGCCAGCGGGGGGGAGTCGGTAGTGTTTGTCAATTGTCAGTTGGAGGGGGTTAAGGCGGATGGGGTTTGAGGGTGAAACGGGGTTGGGAACGCCACCAGCGGTCCCAGGGTCGGGGCTGGGCCAGCAAGCGTTTGAGTTGCAAGAGGCGTTCGGCGCGTTCCGGCTGCCAACTGCGGCCCTGCCGCTTGAAGCGGCGATTGATTTCCACCTCGATGTTTTTCTCGAGGGCGCCCGAGCCGGACTTGATCGCGGGCGGGGTGCGGCCGCGTCCGGTGCGGAGGCGGCGGGGGAGTTGCCGCCAAGCGTCAATCCCCTGGCGGTTGGCCTGGAGGTAACCGAAGAGGGCGTGAAATTCCTGGGGGCGCTGCAGCCTCAACGAACTCTGGCTCAAGGCCCGGAGGGCGGCTTGACTATCGGCGGCCCAGAGGGAGCGCATCAGGCGGCGAAACTCCGCCTGGTTGGGGCCGGTGAAGGCGAGGACGGCTTGGGCGATATGCCAGCGATCTAGCACCCCGGGGGTCTGCGGGAAGTGGGTTTGGCGCAGCCGTTTCAAGCCTTCGTCGCCGTCGCTGAGCAGGACGTGGAAGGCGGGGCGAAAGAGCCGGTGGGCGTGGAGGTGGAACTGGCGACCAAAGCGCGCCAGGGGGGCGGTGGAGACCAGGAGCTGCTTGTGGGTCAGGCGCAGGCTGGTGGCGCCGCGCGCGTGGTAGCGGCGCTGGCGGCCGGTGTAATGCAGGCCCAGGTGGACGGGGAAATGGCGCACGGGGCCGCAGCGGCCGCGCTGCTGGGCCTTCAGCCAAGTCGAATCCACTTCACTGATCAGGGCGGGCACGGTCATGGGGTGGGCGGGGGGGCGGGGGAGCCTTTTGCAGTTCCAGCAGCCGGCGGGCCCCGTGGAACTGCACGCAGGCCCAGACCAGCCAGGGGCCGAGCCGGGTGCCGATCGAGCGGGAGAGGGTCCGGGCGGCGGGCCGGTAATTTTGTTCCGTGGCGGCGGCGCAGGCAGCCTGCTCCACGGTGGGCGAGAGCAGGCGGGTGGCCTTGCTGCGGAACAAAACTTGGGAAAGGGTGAAGTAGCGCCCGGAGGCCTTTTGGCGCACGACCCGCACCGGCAGGGCCACGACGCCAAAGGGGGTGAGCCACTGAAGGGTCCGCCAGCGCTGGGCCGTGAAGCGGTCGCGGCGCCAGGCCAGCCAGTCCTCCCGCAGGGCCCTGAAGGCCTCGACATAGAGCTGGCAACCCGCGGCGCGGGTCGCCTCCACAATCGCCTGTTCCAGCTCATTGACCGAAGCGAAGCCACCGGTTACTGTAGCGGTGGCACAAACGGAGACGGTATAACTGCCGTCCCCAGACGAGGCTCATCCATACCTTGCAGTTTGGTTGAGCCTTAATCTTTTTACCCACCAACTGACAATAAAAGAACACTGGCTCACGGGCCTCTTTGCCTTCCCAACCGCGCCCTTTTTTCGGCGAATTCAGGCAAATTTCCCGCTTGTCAATCCTCCCGCTCGTGGTATGGTTTCCGGCCTTTTATGAGAGCAGACATACATCCGAAGTACGTGGACGCGGAAATTCGTTGCGCTTGCGGCAACGTGATCAAGACCCGCTCCACCAAGCCGGTCATCATTGTCGGTATTTGCAATTCCTGCCACCCCTTTTACACCGGTCAGCAAAAGTTCGTGGACACCGCCGGACGTGTGGACAAGTTCCAGCAGCGCATGGCCAAAACCCAGGCCGCCCAAGCCGCCGCCGCCGTCCGCAAGAAACGGAAGTAGCTTCGGTTGCCGAATCCGCCCGCACGGTTTGAGAACCGTACGGGCGGATTGCTTTTGGCGGGGGCGCCCGGCCGCTGAACCGCCTGGCGTCTCAGTCTAATTCCGCCCATGGACCTCCGTCCCCACATTGAGAAATTCGGGCGTCGCCTCGCCGAGGTCGAAGCCGCTTTGAGCGACCCCAAAGTCTTCGACAATCCCCAGCGCGCCCAGGAGTTGTCCCGGGAGTACTCCCGGCTCAAGGAGCTGGTTGCCATCGGCCAGGCCTACTTGAAAGCCCGGGCGGACCTTGCGGAAAACCGGGCCCTCCTGGCAAGCGAACCTTCCGATTCCGAGCTGGCGCTGCTCGCCCGGGAGGAAATCGCCCGGCTCGAAGCCGAGGAAAAACAGCTCGCCCAACGCGTTCAGTTCGGCATTGTGCCGCCCGACCCTGCCGACTCGCGCAACACCATTGTCGAAATCCGGGCCGGCGCCGGCGGTCAGGAATCCGCTCTGTTTGCCGCCGACCTCTACCGCATGTACACCCGCTATGCCGAGGCGCGCGGCTGGAAGTTCGAGAACCTGGACTCGAATCCTTCCGACCTGGGCGGCTACCGCGAAGTGATCTTCGAAATCTCCGGCGCCGACGTTTACAAACGCCTGAAGTACGAGAGCGGCGTCCACCGCGTCCAGCGCGTCCCCGCCACCGAAGCGCAGGGCCGCATCCACACCAGCACCTGCACCGTTGCCGTCCTTCCCGAAGCCGGGGAAGTGGACATCGAAATCAAACCCGACGAGCTCGAGATCACGGTCTGCCGCGCCTCCGGTCCCGGCGGCCAGGGCGTCAATACCACCGATTCCGCCGTGCAGGTGCTC
Source organism: Verrucomicrobiota bacterium (assembly GCA_029974925.1). Classification (GTDB taxonomy): domain Bacteria; phylum Verrucomicrobiota; class Verrucomicrobiia; order Limisphaerales; family UBA8199; genus JARKQH01. The sequence goes on along the minus strand of JARKQH010000438.1, from coordinate 3,949 downwards.
CACAAGCCCTCGGGGCTCATTGTGCGCTGCGCCGACCAGCGGTCCCAAGTGAAAAACAAGGCCCGGGCCCTTACCATTCTCCGCTCCCGCCTGCTCGAACGCAAAACCGCCGAAGAAGCCGCCAAGTACGCCGCGCAACGCAAAGCCCAGGTCGGTTCCGGCGAACGAAACGAAAAAATTCGCACCTACAACTTTCCCCAGAACCGTGTGACCGATCACCGCATTGAGCTCTCCCTCTATAATCTGCCGGTGATCCTGGACGGCGACCTGGATCCGCTCATTGAACCCCTCATGGCCCACGACCTGGAAGAAAAACTCCAGGCGCTCAATCTCTGACGCCCCCGCCCAAGCTGCACCGTTCGATGTTTGATACGCCGTGTTCATCCTTCCGCTTTCCCCACCGCCCATGACGTTCCCCCAAGCCCTCATTTTCGACTGCGACGGCACCCTGGCCGACACGATGCCGCTGCATTGGCGCGCCTGGCAGGCAGTGACCCGCCGGCACGGCCTGGACCTCTCCGAACGCCGCTTCTACTCGCTGGGCGGAGTGCCGTCGCGGGACATCCTCAAACTCCTGAGCGCCGAGCAAGGCATCCCCCTGGACCACCTCGCGGTCGCCCGGGAGAAGGAAGCCGAATACCTCCCCCTCATCGCGCAGGTCGAACCCGTCAATGCGGTGGTCGGCATCGCCCGGCGCAGTTACGGCAAGATTCCCATGGCGGTGGCCTCCGGGGGCACGCGCCATATCATCGAGCAGGTCCTGGAGCACCTGGGCATCCGCCACCTTTTCAACGCCATCGTCACCAGCGAGGACGTCATCCATCAAAAACCGGCGCCGGACATTTTCCTGGAAGCGGCCCGCCGCCTAGGCGTTCCGCCTCACCTCTGTCGCGCCTACGAAGACACCGATTTGGGGCTCGAGGCCATCCGGGCCGCCGGCATGGAGGCCGTGGACGTGCGTCACCTGCTCAGCGCCCCGCAACCTGCCAGGGCCTGACTCCGGGCCCGCTTCAGCCCGCCCGCCGCTGGAATCCCTCCGCCATGGCGACCGCCTTCAACATCGCCTTGGCCTTGTTCACGGTTTCCTGATACTCCGCTTCCGGCGTCGAGTCGGTTACCCACCCCCCGCCCGCCTGCACATACGCCCGGCCGCCTTTCAACAGGGCGGTCCGGATCGTGATGCAGCAATCCAAATTACCGTTGAATGAAAAGTACCCCACGCACCCCCCATACGGTCCCCGCGTGGTTTGCTCCAACTCGGCGATGATCTGCATCGCTCGAATCTTCGGCGCGCCGCTCAAGGTGCCGGCCGGAAACGTCGCCCGCATCAAATCATACAGCGTCCGCTCGGCCGACAACCGCCCCGTCACTTGCGACACAATGTGCATGACGTGGCTGTAACGCTCGATGACCATCAAGTCCCGGACCTGCACCGAACCGAAATCGCACACGCGGCCCAAATCGTTCCGCGCCAAATCCACCAGCATCACATGCTCCGCGCGCTCCTTCGGGTCCGCCAGCAACTCCGCCTCGAGCGCGGCGTCTTCCGCCGGCGTGGCCCCCCTCCGCCGGGTCCCGGCAATCGGCCGAATCTCCACTTCGCGGTCTTCACACCGCACGTGGATTTCCGGCGAGGCGCCCACCAGAGCGAAGCCTTCCAGCTCCAGTAAAAACATATACGGCGAGGGGTTCACCGACCGCACCGCCCGGTACACATCCACCGCCGAGGCCGTCACGCCGGTACAAAACCGCTGCGAGCCCACCACCTGGATGATATCCCCCATCCGAATGTACTCCTTCGCCCGGCGGACGTTCTCGAAAAACCGCTCGGGCGTCAGGTTCGGCTCGAACCCGATCCCCGGCACTTCGGACGGCAGGGTGACGGGATGGTGTTCGCTGGGCTGTTCCAACAGCGACACGAGCCGCTCGATTTCCGCAACCGCATCCTCGTAAGCGTCCTCCGCCCGGCCTCCGTCCGGCACCACCGCGTTGACCAGCACGGTGATGGACTGCCCCACCCGGTCGAACACCAGCAGCTCGTCGGCGATCAGAAAATACATCACCGGCGTCCCCAGCTCGTCCGTCGCCGGCTGCGGCACCACCGGCTCGATGTCGTGAATGAACTCATAGCCGATAAACCCAATCGCCCCCCCGGTAAACCGGGGCAAACCCGGGACCGTCACCGGCCGAAAACGCGCCATCACCCGCTCGACCACCTCGAGCCCGTCCCGAACCGCCGGCAGACCCTGCGGCCCGCCGGGCGCCCCGGCGCCGCCGCCCGCCCTGACCACTCGATACCGCTCCACGGTCCGGCCGTTCTCGACGACTTCCACCTCGTCCCGGAGCTGCCGGATCACCGCCCGCGGATTGCAGCCCACAAAGGAGTAACGCCCCAAGTGCTCGCCACCCTCGACGGACTCGAACAGGAAGGATTCTCCCTGCCCGCTGATCTTGCGATACGCCGACAGCGGCGTTTCGATATCCGCCAGCAACCGGCGCGTGACGGGGATGAGGTTGCCTTGCGTCGCCAGACGCTTGAATTCCTCAAGGGTGGGTGAATACATGGTGTGAAATGGAATGGGAACTGCCCCGGGGCTTTGCTCCCGCCCTCATTTGCCTCCCGGCGGAAGCACGCCCCCGCCGCAAATCGAAGCCATCCCTTTGCCGGCTTGCCCTTCGTCCGCCGCGGCCGGGGGGGTGCGCAGCCAGATCGAATCCATGGTCACGCGTCGAAATCCCGCCCGCCGGAGCCGCCAGACTCCCAGCAGGGTGAACACGGCCACCGCCGCCGCGTAGGCGATGATCCCCAGCCCGATCCCCAAAGGCACCAAGTGCGGCCGCGTCACCACCTGGCTGAAATAAATCAGCCCGGCGCCCACGGCCGCCGTCAGCAGCGTGTTGCCCGCCAGACAGAACAAATACAGCGTGATCCGCGTTTCCTGCACCCGCTCGACATACCATTCGCGATACACCTGCTCCCCGAGCGACCGCATCAGCCAGGCGGATTGGAAATTTCGCGCCGCCACCAGCAGGCTGGTGGTGCTGATCACCACCGCCGGCAACGGCCAGAACGCGAATCCAAAACACAACGCCAGGTTGACCGGTATCCCCCACTTCCAACCCAGCCGCTTCGCGATCGGGTTCCCCTCCAGCACCAGGTTCGGAGTGGCAATCCACGTGCTCAAAAAATCCATCCCCCGCGCCACCAGCAGCAGCAGAAACAACCCTCCGTAAGTCGGCGTCCCAAATGAAACAAAATCCTCCATCACTTTCGGCCGTAAATCTGTTCCGGCGTCTCCAATTGCGGCTCGGTCACGCGGTAGCTCGCTCCGCCTTCGGTCACCGAGCGGAAAAAGCACGACTGGTAGCCTTCATGACAGGCCGCGCCCACCTGCTCCACCTGAATCAGCAGCGTGTCCCCGTCGCAATCGAAGGCCACGTCCTTGACCGTCTGCGTGTGCCCGCTGGATTCACCTTTCATCCAGAACTTCTGCCGCGACCGGCTCCAGAAATGCGTCTTGCCCGTCTCCAGCGTCTTCTCCAGCGACGCCCGGTTCATCCACGCCATCATCAGCACCCGCCCGGTCTTCTGCTCCTGAATGATCGCCGGGATCAGACCTTGCGCGTCAAATTTCAGTTTGTCGTAAAAACTCATAAACCCAAATGTGAACCCCCCCCACCTTACCAAATCAGCCGCCCGCGACCATGAAAAAATTCGCCAGTTGCGCTTGCCCGCAATAAACGCGTCTCGGAGCCCAGTGGCAAAACTCGACAAAGGTGAGAGATGCCTTGCAGGCCGTTTCCTCCTCGGCGGCGCTGCACCGGCACGGGCTGCCCTGGGCGCACCGCACCGACAGGTGGCAGCTCACCGGGCCGCGTTTTCCCGGCGTGTGTTCCCGCCGCTCTTCAGCCGGGCGACGCCCTGGGTTCGCCGGTCGGGGCGCCATTC
>JARKQH010000435.1 GCA_029974925.1 Verrucomicrobiota bacterium | reverse complement strand
CCCTGTCGCGGCCCGGCCTCGTAATGGATCAGGCCGCCCCCGACTTCCACGCCGAACAGAAGGCCGGCGGCGGGAGCATACCCCGCCGAGAGCGAAGTCATATCCGAACGGCCGTCCGGCTGGCTGCCGGTGTCATCCCGGAGCGAAAGGTAGTTCAGGTGGTCATAGCCGGCCCGCAGCAGGATTTTGTTCAGGTCCCACAAGGCGGTCACCCCTGCGGCATTCTCGAGGCGCGAATAATCAGCGGAGCCGACCACCGTCGGGTCGAGGTAGCTGTCCTCGAGGATGGAAAACCGGTCGTGAACGTTGATCCAGAAGTCCCCCACATAAAAATCAAACGAGAGTTCGGACCCGGGCCGGACGTAAAAGCGGTTGTATTCGGAATAGCTGGCGTACGCGGTGTAACCGGCGCCCAGGGAAAGGTTGATGCTGTTCTTGTCGGAGATGGGCCATAACATGCGCGCGGTCATCTCCGGCCGAAACAGGAAGTCCGACTTGGGGTTCTGTCCTTCCAGCCGGATGTTGTCGCTCCATTCGGTACCGAGGCTGGCGCCCAGACGCCAGGCCGTTGGACCCAGTTTGAGATTGTAATACCCCAGGGTGGCTGCGGCGCGGCGACGAGCCTCGGCCGCTTCCGCGCTGGCCAGTGACAAGCGCACCGCTTCCTGGGCCCGGACGCTGCCCGTCAGCAACAAAACAAAAGCCAGCCATCGGCCCCACGCGCGCGCGAATGGCGCGCTAAGGCGCCGGGCCTTCGGCTTTAAGGTGCGTCGCTCCGCTTTCAATGTTGTACCAAGGCCAACATCCAGGGGTTCGTTCTCCCCCCATCCTGCTCGCCGGGCAGTCTGCCAGCATTTCATCCTTCCGAAAAGAAAAATTATCTCGTGAACATTACGGAAAGGCGGTCGGGCCTGCTTCCTCCCCCGGGTCAGCCCTGAAGGCCGGCGGTCATGGCACCTTGCGAAAAAACACGGCGAGCGACGCGGTGTAGCCATGCAGGAAGTTCTTTTCGCCCACCGGCCCGATTTCGCCGTTGCAAAAGAACCCTGTCAGTCCGAGCGGCCCCAAGTGACGCTGGACCAGGCTGGCGTCATGGTTGGGTTCCTCAAACAGGCCGCGCCCGCGTCCATTACAGCAGCAGAGGCAGCCGCCATAAATCAGGTGTCCCCGCAGGCGCTCAGCCACGCCGGTCAACAGCGCCTTCATGTCTTCCGTCGCGGCCGCCGCCGAACGACGCTGGAACTGGACGGTCTGGCCGGCGCGCGCCAAAGCGCCAATGGCGATGCTGCCGGATCGCGGATCGGCCCCCAGCAAATTACGGATCAGGAAATCGCCGCGATGGAACTCCTCCAGGTATTCGTTGACTACCAGGCCAATGAACAGGTTGCCGCGCGCCTGGCGCTGTTCCTCCGGCGTCAGCCCGCTGAAGGTTTCCGCCAACACCTCATAGGCAGGCCGGTTGGCAATCTCGTGAATGATGTTCTGCTCAACACGCGTCAGCGTCCACGTCTCGCCGATGGGCGTACAGCCTTGGGAGGTCACTCCGGCCAAACCGATCTCGCCGCCCACCGAAAGCGCCACGCCCCCTTCCTCATGGACGTCCCCATTCAGATACACCTGACACTGCGGCTCGGGTTGGTCCGCGCTGGCCAGCCCGCCCAGGACCGGCAAAGTAGCGTATGCCTCGTTCCAGCTCCGCAGCCATGCCTCGCTGTCCAGACGATACGGGTCCAGAAATGCCAGCCATCCATTGGTCTGCTCCGGCCGGATCCGGGTTTGCGCGCGCCAGTAATCTGGCCCGCCCGCTTCCTCAACCTGTGATTGGGTGAAATGGAAAGCGTCCAGCTTTGCTCCGGGCAGTGAATACAACCCCAGGGCGAAGCCCGCGTTCTCCTCAATCCCTTCTCCTCCGGCGATGAGACCCTGGCTGGAACAACCCACCAGTAAAGGAATGCGCGCGTGAACCCGCAGGATTTCCAGCAGGGCAGGAGCGTGACGGAACAACCTCGGGGAAACAAAGACCAGACCCAGCGACACAGGCAGGCCCAACCGGGCGCGCAGTGCCTCCGCCCAGTCTTGAATGGCGCGCTCGTCGAATTCTTTGGACCAATGTCCGGCTACCGCAAACTGCTTGTCCACCCGTGCAGAGTATCCAACCCGCCGGAATTTGCAACCTCGACAGCAGGCGGTTTCTTTTCCCCTCGACGCCGGCACGGCATCGCTCCGGCTCATGCGCCCTCCGTTTGCAATCCCCCCGCACTCCCCCGCGCGAAGCCGTCACCTCGGGTCAGGCTTGCGCGCCAAACGGAACGCCCGGAGACTGGTAAGATGGCCGCTGTACTGCCCGGCCCAGCCGACGAGCCGCAGTTCGAGGCCGCCGGCGACCCGCGCATACGCGGCGCTGTCTGGCAGCCGGAATACAAACTCGCGGTCCGTCAGGTCAGTGAAATGGCCGGTGTCAAACACCTTTGCCCCTGGGCCAAAGCCGGCCACACCGGTAAACACCGCGTAGCGGCGTGGCGCATGGTAACCCAGCCGCCGCACGGTGAAACGGACCTCGGCGTGGCGCAAATCGAGCGGTTCCGCCAAAGTCAAGACGCCCCGCCAGTATTGGTTGTTGCCAACGGCCCGCGCGAGAGTGGAATTCGTTTCCTCAGCCGGCTGGTTCTGCGACCACACCAAGGCGTCCGCGCCCGCAGCGGCAAGGATGCCCCCGCCCGCCTCCCAGCCGGACCATTTCACTCCCGGTTCAATTACAAAGACGTTCGTCCAGGGCAGATGCCGGGCCGGGTCGGTGCCGTCGAAATCGCATTCGAGCACCACGCCCGTCCCCCCGACGGTGCGGAAAAAGAAGGTGCGCCAGGCCGGGTCGCCATCGCCGTCACGCGCCCGCGCCATCAAATAGTTTTCTCCGG